>JALZAO010000192.1 GCA_030948305.1 Pseudomonadota bacterium | reverse complement strand
TCCATGCCGTTGTGAGACAGCAGCACGACGGCGTGCGCTCCCTTGCCGCGCGCCTCGTCCACGACAAGCTGGAGCTCCTGCTCGCGGATGCCGAAGGTCCAGTCGGGAACGAAGTATCGAGGATGGGCGATCGGCGTGTACGGAAACGCCTGACCGACGATAGCGATCGGCACTCCGTTTTGTTCCCGCAGCGCGTACGGCGCGAAGACCGGATCGCCGAAGTCGGCGGTCTTCACGTTCTGCGCGAGAAAGTCGACGCGCCCATGAAAATCGCCTTCGACAACCTGCTTGACGCGATCGGCACCGAGGGTGAATTCCCAATGCCCGGTCATGACGTCGACGCCGAGCAGCTTGGACGCGTCGATCATGTCCTGCCCTTTCGTCCACAGCGCCGTGGCCGAGCCCTGCCAGCTATCTCCGCCGTCGAGCAGCAGCGCCGACGGGCGGCTCGCCTTCAGCCGCTCGACCAGCGTGGCGAGATGCGCGAAGCCGCCGACCTTGCCATAGGTCCTTGCCGCCGAAACGAAGTCGCGTGAGGAAAATGCGTACGCGTCGCGCGTCCCGGGCTCGATGCCGAAGTAGCGCAGCAAGGCCTCGCCAACCAGATGTGGAGGACGCCCCGCGGCATCGCCAAGGCCGAGATTGACGCTCGGCTCGCGGAAGTACGTCGGCAGCAATTGCGCATGACAATCGGTGAAATGCAGCAGATGCACATTACCGAAGCGCGGCATGTCGTAGACGTTCGACGCGTTCTGCGCCGTTGCGCCGCGGCCCGCCAGCGGAAAGCCAGCCGCGGATGCGGCGGCGAGGACCTGCAAGAACTCGCGGCGATTCACGGGGGCTGCCGACGGCGCTTGAAGATTATGGAGGCCACTTGAGTGGCGGGGATGATATTCGACCGTCGTTCCCGCGCAAGCGGGAACCCAGTGGCGTTCGTCGCATAGCCGCAACGCTTCCAACGACGCTGGATCCCCGCGCACTTACCAAAATAAGCGGGGATGACGCATCCGTATCCAATCGCCGCGACGCTTCGCGTCTTGCTCTTGGACGGATGCGTCACTTGTTGATGGGCGACTGCGGGTCCATCAGCAGCGCGGTCACATCCTTGATCTGCTGTTCGGTCAGAATACTGTTATGACCGAACCGCGGCATCGTCGAACAGGCGGCAAATGCATCGGCGTTGAATATCTTCCCATAGGCGTAACGCTGGGTGTCGGCGCCGTAGCCGCGGAGCTTGGCAAATTGATAAAGACTCGGGCCGATGGTGCCGAACGAGAGCTCCTGGGGCGCGAGCTGATGGCACGCGTAGCAGTTCGCGCCCACCGGGCCCGCGACATCGTCGGAAAATTGCTTGCCGCGGCCTTCCTGCGCGATTTTCTCGCCGTTCTTCCAGTCGCCGAGAAGCTTTCCATCGGCAGGATAGCGAATCGTCGCGAGATTCATTTTTTCGATTTTTTCCGCGACTTCCTTCGCCAGAGCCTTGCCGGGAGGCAGCTCGCTGCACACGCGCTGGGTCTCGTCCTGATTCAGCCGGTCTAGTCCGGCCTGACCCGTCGCCTTGAAGGAGGCCTTCAACATCGCGGTCGACTGCGCGGCGATCTCGTCGTTGGACGGCGCCGTCGCGCAGCCCAAGGGAAGCAGCGCGAGACCAAGAACGAAGACACTTTGGGCTGGCTTCATCGTTGCCTCTTCAGCGCTTGATTGCCGGCGCATCGAAGGCGGCGCCGTTGGCGTTGCGCGCAAGGAACATGGTCAGCGCGATGGACGCATCCGATCCGAAAACGAGCTCCGGAAAGCGTTGCTGGCGGAAGCAGTCGTAGAGCCGCCACTGAAAAGTGCGCAACTCGCCTTGAGATACCCTGTAGGCGGGCCATGTGGTATACGCCTTCTGTGCGCCTTCGAGCTTGGTCAGATTCGGCAGATCCTGCAGCCGTATGCGCTTGCCGTCTTCGCCATGGCACGTGACGCACCCGAAATCATGCGGTCCGCCACGGAAGTAGAACATCTTCTCTCCGATGCGATACATCGACGCTTCCTTCGGATGCGCAAGCGAGACGTTCATCGGAATGCCGCGCGATTCGGAGGTGATGTAGGCGACCAGCGCCTCGATGTCCGACTTCCTGGCGTTGCCGCTGCCGAAGGGGGATTTCTTCGCGTCGGCTTCGCTGTACCCCTGCTGCGCGACCATGCACCACACCAGACGCGTTTCCAGATCCATGACCCGGTCGGCGTCGGCGAAGTATCGCGGCAGACGCGTGTACGCGCCCTTGACGATACCCGCGCCCAGTCCCAGATCGCATTGTTCGAGGGAAACCTGCTTGGGGCCGCGCCTCTGCTTCCAGAGGTCTTCGCCGCGGGCCGTCCACAGCTCCGCCGGGTTGCCATCCTGCAGCGCGGCGCGATACTTGGCGATCTCTTCGACCGCGGAGCCCTGGGCGAGCACCGCGGGTATCGCGACCACACAGAGAAGCGCGACGATCCAGGAACCGTGGCGCGGAAAATAAGGCATGTGTGTCCTCAATGAATGGGAGGGCGCCGCATTGCGCGACGATGGAATGACGGCGCCTCGATTTCCTCAGGCGACGTGCGCGGTATTTGTGGCGAGCCGAAAGGACTAGGCGATCGTTGCCTCGTCGGTGCGCTTGTCGCCGCGATTGTCGACCCAGGTGATGGTGACTTTCTCGCCCTTCGCGCCACCCTTGAACTTGAACGAAAGAAATGGATTTTTCGCCACCGCCGGCCCCCACTGCGCGGCGAGCACGGTCTTGCCGCCATAGGTCACCGTCACGCTTTGGATGAACCAGGCCGGAATGACCGCTCCTTGCGCGTCCTTGCGCAGGCCGGTCTCCATTTCATGATTCATCAGCACCTTGACCTCGGTCGAATCGCCGACAACGCTGGCACGGATTTTCATCGGATCCGCCATGTCATCCTCCGCATCCGCCGAGTGTCACTTTGACTTCCTTGGCCGCCACGTAATATTTGCCGTCGGCCTTCACCAGCGCGACGATATTCGAGCTTTGCCCCATCTTGACCCGGGTCGAGATGGTCGGATCGGTGCCGGCAGGAATGTCGAACGACGCCGCCAGCATGTTGGGGTTCTTTTCGATCAGGATCGCGATCGATTCGGTCTTGGGTATGTTGCTGCTGATGCCCACCGGCACCACGGCACCGTTCTCCGCGATGTCCGGCGTCTGAAAGAAAACGATGTCCTTGCTCTGCGCCGGCTCGCCGCCGCCCAGCGCCTTCATCGTGTCGGCAAGATTTTGCGTGTCAAACGCCGCTTTGTTCCACGCTTGCGCCTGCGCGCCGTGCGGCACAAGCAAACCCGCGCCGCCGAGGAGCGAGAGCAGCGTAACGCCGCTGCCGGTTTTCAGTACGTTCCTGCGTTTTCGATTCATCGATTTTTCTCCGAAATTCCAAGCTGCATTTTACGCCATCATCGCCGAATCCGAAGGCCCCGCTAAACCATGGCCTTTGGCGTGCGCCGGCGGCCCACCATGGTCATGGCAGCGGCTTCGGTACCCGACAATCAATAGCTCATCGAGGCGGCGTTCAGAATGCCCGCCGACACCGAGAGCGCTGCCAGCAACGTCGCCGGCGCCGCGCGGCCCGCCTCGATGGCTTCCCGGAAGCGAGGCACCAGCCGGCTGGTCACGGCATAGACGATAAGTTGCACGACCAGCGCGATCACTCCCCAGGCCACCATGTCCAAGGGGCTTACGCTATGCGCGATCGCGCTTGCGAGCGGCAGCACAAGGCCGATCAACGCTCCTGAAAGCGAAATCGACGCGGCGATGTTTCCCTCGCGGATGAGCGCAATCTCCCGGTAAGGCGTCACGCGGACATAGATCGCGACGAAAAGCGCCAGCAGGATGAGCGCGAGCACGAAATAGAGCAGGAAGGCCGGAAAGCCGGCGATCGATTGCATCAGACTGTCCATGTCATGCTCCTCGTGTTGTCACCGAAGGCGCATCGGCGGCGTCGAATTGCCGATCGGATCCGCTCAAGTGAAGTAGTGCGGAACGAAGCGGCTGGTGTTGCGGGTGATGGGCGTCGCGTCTTCGCGCAAGCCTATCCCGGCCGGCTCGTCTCCGACGATCCAGGACCCGATGGTAACGTAGCTATCGTCGAACCGCGGAATCTCGGTATACGCCTGATAGACCCATCCCTCGTCGCCGTAGCTTCCTCCCTCGCGCAGCACCTCGCCGCCGCGATAGACGG
>JALZAO010000191.1 GCA_030948305.1 Pseudomonadota bacterium | reverse complement strand
CGCGGTTCTGGCTTATATTGACCGCAATCAACTGTATCGGCCCCCTCCGGATGCGCCTCAACAAGATTCAGAAAACCGCAGTTAGCGCCCTCGAAGACATCAAAGCCCGCGACATCATCGTTCTCGATGTCCGCAAGCTGACCAGCCTGTACGACACGATGATCGTCGCCACCGCCGAGTCCAGCCGGCAGGTGAATGCGCTCGCCCATCACGTCCGCGACGCGCTGAAGGCCGCCGGCGCCTCCATCGTGGGCGTCGAAGGCGAGCAATCGGGCGAATGGGTGCTGGTCGACGGCGGCGAGATCGTCGTTCATGTCATGCAGCCGGCCGTGCGCGCGTATTACAACCTCGAGGAGCTGTGGACGCTTCCCGCGGCACGACGTCGCGCGAAGCCGTCACTTCCCGCCGCCGCATAACTGGCGTCGTCGACGCCCTCGCGGGCTAAATCAGGCCGCGACTTCACATCGGAATCCATGAAGCTGCGCATTGTCGCGCTTGGGCACAGGCTTCCCTCGTGGGTTGCCGAGGCGTATGCCGACTATGCCCGGCGCATGCCTCGAGCATTGAGTCTGGAGCTGGTGGAGCTCAAGGCGGAGCCGCGCGATCGCGGCAAGAGCACCGAGCAAGTGCTCGCCGCCGAGGCGGAGCGTATCGCTGCCGCGACCCGAGGCTTCCATCTCGTCGCACTGGATGAACGCGGACTAGCGTGGACGACCGCCGAGCTCGCCTCCGCCCTCGGCCGTTGGCGTGATTCCGCGCTCGACGCGGCCTTCGTGATCGGCAGCGCTGATGGTCTCGCCGAGAGCTTCAAACATGACGCGGATGTCGTGATCGCGCTTTCCGCGTTAACATTGCCGCATGGGCTCGTCCGCGTGATGCTTGTCGAGCAGCTCTACCGGGCAGCAAGCCTGCTGCAAGGCCATCCCTATCATCGTGAATGAACATAGAGGTCGTCCCCGCCACGCGGCCCTCGGTCTATCTCGCATCGAAGAGCCCGCGGCGACAGGAATTGCTGCGTCAGATCGGTGTCGATTTCACGCCGCTTCTGATGCGCGAGGCCGCAGGCCGGCCGCGCGACATCGTCGAAATCCCGCGCGAGGACGAGCTGCCACTCGAATATGTCCAACGCGTTGCGCGAGCCAAGGCGTCCGTCGGATGGCAGGTAATGGGCAAGCGCGGCCTCACGCCGAAACCGATGCTGGGCGCCGACACCGAGGTGGTGCAGGACGGCACGGTGCTTGGCAAGCCCATCGACGCCGCAGGAGCCGTGGCAATGCTCCGACGCCTCTCCGGCCAGACGCACCAAGTCAGCACCGCGGTGGCCGTCAGCTGGAACAAGGAGATTAATATGGTCGTGTCGTCATCGCGGGTGAGCTTTCGCGCGCTGACCGACGACGAGATCGAGCGCTACGGCGCGACCGGCGAGCCATTCGACAAGGCGGGCGCCTACGCCATCCAGGGGCGCGGCGCGGCATTCGTCAGCCATCTCGAGGGCAGCTATTCGGGAGTCATGGGACTTCCTCTTTTCGAAACAGCCGAACTACTGGCCAAGATCGGGTTTCCGGTATTGTGAGCGCAGACGATGGCACCCAATCGATCTCAGCACCCGCTGGGGCGCGCAGGTCTTTACGTCAACGTGCCGACGGCACCGGAATCGCCCAGGCCATGAGCCACGAGATCCTCATCAACGTGACGCCGCAGGAAACCCGTGTGGCGATGCTCGAGCAGGGCGTGGTGCAGGAGCTGCACATGGAGCGCTCGAGTGCGCGCGGCCTGGTCGGCAATATTTATCTGGGCAAGGTCGCGCGCGTACTGCCCGGCATGCAATCGGCGTTCATCGAAATCGGGCTCGAACGCGCCGCGTTCCTGCACATCGCCGACATCTGGGAGCACCGCCAGAACGGACACGGCCACGACAGCAAGCCGATCGAGCGCATCCTGCACGAGGGGCAGTCGCTGCTGGTGCAGGTGATCAAGGACCCGATCGGCACCAAAGGCGCGCGCTTGTCGACGCAGGTGAGCCTGGCCGGCCGGCTGCTGGTGTTCCTGCCGCAGGACACCCACATCGGCATCTCGCAGCGCATCGAGGACGAAGCCGAGCGCGAGAATCTGCGCGAGAAATTGCAGCAGCTCCTGCCCGAGGGCCTGGCCGGAGGTTTCATCATCCGCACCATGGCCGAAACCGCGAGCGAGCGGGAGATGCAGAACGACATCGAATACCTGACCAAGCTCTGGCGCGATCTGACCGAAAAATCCGGCACCGTTCCCTTCCCGTCGCTGATCTACCAGGACCTGAATCTGGCGCAACGGGTGCTGCGCGACATGGCAACCGAGGAAACGTCGCGCATCCTGGTCGACTCGCGCGAAACGTTTCAGAAAATGGAGGAGTTTGCCGCGCAATACACGCAGAACATCCTCCAGCGTCTGGAGCATTATGTCGGCGACCGCCCGCTCTATGACCTGCACGGCGTCGAGGACGAGATTCAGAAAGCCCTGGCGCGGCGGGTCGACCTCAAATCCGGCGGGTACCTGATCATGGATCAAACGGAGGCGATGACCACGGTCGACGTCAACACCGGCGGCTTTGTCGGCGGCCGCAGCTTCGACGATACGATTTTCAAGACCAACCTCGAGGCGGCACAGGTCATCGCACGCCAGCTGCGCCTGCGGAACCTCGGCGGTATCATCATCATCGACTTCATCGACATGGAAAACGCCGATCATCGATTCGCGGTGCTGGCGGAGCTCAACAAGGCGCTCGACCGCGACCGCACCCGCCTGACGGTCAACGGGTTCACGCAGCTGGGACTGGTGGAGATGACGCGCAAGCGCACCCGCGAGAGCCTGGCGCACGTGCTGTGCGAGCAGTGCGTTACGTGCGGCGGACGCGGCGAAATCAAGACCGCGCAGACCATTTGCTATGAGATCCTGCGCGAGATCGTGCGCGAGTCGAAGCAGTTCAACGCGCGCGAGTTTCGAATTCTTGCCTCGCAATCGGTGATCGACCTTTTTCTCGACGAGGAGTCGCAGAGCCTGGCGCAGCTTGGAGACTTCATCGGCAAGCCGATCTCGCTGCAGGTGGAGTCGATTTACACGCAGGAACAATACGACATCGTGTTGATCTAGCGATCGCGCGTTTGACAGTGGAATTCATTCGGCACGCGGCGTAGCTGCCGCAGATGCTGAACCTATCGATGCTCGACAAACTACGATCCCGCGTACGCGACCTCGTCGCCAGGATCTTTCGCCCCAGGTTACCCGAACCCGGCCGCTTCGAGACCGGAAGCAATTTTTCCTGGCGCGGATGGCTTGCTACGCACCCCTGGATCTGGCCCTCGCGCGATTATCTCTTGTACGTTCCGCGAGGCTACGGCGGATGGCGGCGCCGGCCGCTGATCGTCCTTATCCACGGCTGCAAGCAGACGCCGGAGGACATCAGTGCCGCGACGCGCATTGCCGCGCGCGCCGACGCGAACGGCTGGCTGGTGCTTCTGCCGCGACAGGTTGCCAAAGCGAACCCGTGGTCGTGCTGGAACTGGTTCGACACTGCGACCAGCGCCGGCAGGGGCGAAGCGGCGATCGTCGCGGCGCAGGTAAGAGCAGTGCGGCGAGCCTATCGCGTTCACCCGCGCAAGGTGTACGCCGTTGGAATGTCGGCCGGCGGCTGTCTCGCGGCGGTGCTGGGCCTGAGGCACCCGAAGCTGTTCGCGGGCGTATTCGTCCATTCGGGCGTCGCGTGTGGTGCCGCGTCGGCTCCGCTCACCGCCATGCGCGTGCTCACCTACGGCGCCGACACGAACTACGAAAAGATCGGGGCCAACGCGCGTGCCGAGGCGCCACGCCGTGCGCTGCCCGTCACGCTGCTGGCGATCGGAGGCGCCGACGACACGGCGGTCGCCGAGATCAACACCATCCAGCTCGTCAGGCAATACCTCGTTTTCAACGGCAAGCTGGTGCAACAGTCCCATCCGCCGAACGTGCTCCCGCCTGCGGACCACGAGACGACGTCGACGCTCCCCGCCGGCCGGGTCATGACCGTCAGCGATTATCGCGACGGCGCTCGCCTGGTGGTGCGGCGGGTGCGGGTGACAGGCCTCGGTCACGCGTGGAGCGGCGGCGACGACGCCTTCCCCTATAATGACTCGAATCCACCGGACGCGACGGCGTTGCTCGCCGAATTCGTCGCCGGGCAATCTTGACCCGAGAAGCGGGAGAGCACTACATGGC
>JALZAO010000190.1 GCA_030948305.1 Pseudomonadota bacterium | reverse complement strand
TCAAGACGCACGATGTGGAGTTGTTGGCGGGCGACGGCATCGACGCCCACAACACGCTGCCGGGGACCGTGCGGGGCCAGGCGTATCTCGGCAGTCATCGCGACTACATCGTCGATGTAGGGCAGGATGTGTTGATCGCCGCGCCCGCCGAACTCTCGGTCCCCGACGGATCGAAGGTGAGAGTGAGGTTCAAAGCGGAGCGATGTCGGGGACTTGTCAAATGCGCTGTGAGCAGCGAGCCAGGTCCCGCTCGCGAAGCGAGTGGGGTGCGAGCGCCCGCGAATCAGCGCTAATCACCGACACGCGGCGCTTCACTTACCGATACCGCGCAAAGAGGTGAAAAACACTTGGAAAGAAGGAGATTCACGATGAGGAGGATGAGTTGGAACTGCGGCATTAGGACACTGCCCACCGTGCTGCTTGCCTGCGCGATCGCGGCGCCCGCCGCCGGCCAGGAAACGACGCCCGCGATGCTGGCGGCAGCCGCCAAGGAAGGCAAGGTCGTCTGGTATTCGTCGATCGACGTCAAGGTCGCCGAGTTGATCGCCAAGGCCTTCCGCGCCGAATATCCGAATATCCAGATCGAAGTCGAGCGATCGGGATCGGAGCGCGTGTTCCAGCGAATCAACCAGGAGTACCAGTCCGGCATCAAGAATGTCGACGTCGTCAACTCGTCCGATGCTTCGCATTTCATCTTTTGGAAACAGCAGAAGTGGCTCGCGCCGCACACTCCGCCCGACGTCAAGCGCTACGCGGCGCAGTTCAAGGATCCGGAGGGCTACTACGCGGCGTGGCGAGCGACGCTTTCCGTGATGGGCTACAACACTAACCTGGTGCCGGCCAAGGACGCGCCGACGGGTTACCTTGACCTTCTCGATCCCAAATGGAAAGGCAAGCTCGTCAAATCGCATCCGGGCTACAGCGGCACCAGCCTGACCGGCACCTATGCGATCTCCAAGGTGCTGGGCTGGGACTATCTCGAAAAGCTGTCCAAGCAAGGAGTGCAGCAACTGCAGTCGACCACGGCGACGCCGAAGAGCATCGCCAGCGGCGAACGGGCGGTGATGGTCGACGGCAACGAATACAACATGTTCATCGAGATCGATGCCAAGAGCCCGGTGGCGATCATCTATCCGAAGGAAGGGACGCCTTTCGTGACTTCGCCGACGGCGATCTTTGCCGACGCCCCGCATCCGAATGCCGCGCGCGTCCTGCAGAATTTTCTCTACACAGCGAAGATTCAGCAAATGTCGGTCAACGAAGGCGGCACGCGTTCGCTCCACCCGGATGTCAAGGATCCGCCCGGGCGAACGCCGCTGGCGCAGATCAAGATACTCCCGGACGACCCGGCGACGATGCTGCCGCTGGTGGCCGACATCAAGAAGCGTTACACGGCGCTCTTCGGCAACTGACTCACCGCTGAAAGAAAACAGCGGAAAACAGCGACCGCAGCGGCAACGCTGATATCGAAGCCATGCTCTCGAGCCCGGTAGCAACAAGGTCGCGGTTCATCGACTGGACCGCACCCTTCGCGATCGCCCTGGTGCTGCTGCTCGCGGCATTGGTGCTGCTGCCGATGTTCCGGCTCTTGATGACGAGCCTCACCGGCGACGCCCGGCAGCTCACGCTCGAGCACTATCGCCACGTCTTCGCCGACCCGGCGTTCGTGAAACCGCTGCTGACCACGCTCTGGACGTCCGCGGCCGTCGGCGTGCTGTGCGTCCTTGCCGCCGCGCCGATGGCCTGGCTCGTGTCTCGCACCGACTTGCCGGGCAAGCGCCTGCTGCGAACGCTGATCCTTGCGTCGTTCGTGACGCCGCCTTTTCTCGGCGCCTTCGCATGGGTGCTGCTAGGCGGCCCGAACGCCGGGCTGATCAACCAATGGTATTACGCGCTGTTCGGACTGAAGCCGTTCGAAGCCGCGCCCTTGATCAACATTTTTTCCGCTGGCGGCATGGTGTTCGTCATGGCTTTGTACACTTTTCCCTACGTGTTCACCTTCGTGGCCAACAGCCTCGACGTCATTCCCAGCGAGCTCGAGGAGGCCTCCGCAATTCTTGGCGCGCCCGCATGGCGCACCGCGCTCGACATCACGCTGCCGCTGGTGACGCCGGCGCTGCTGGCGGGATTTCTGATCGCCTTTCTGCAGTCGATGACGCTATTCGGTACGCCCGCGATCCTGGCGCTGCCGGCCGGCATCGATACGATGACCACGAAGATCTGGAGCCTGTTCCAGTTTCCGCCGCAGCTCGGATTGGCCGCTGCCGTGTCCTTGCCGCTGCTGCTCATCACCATTCTATTGCTGAGGACGCAGACCGCGATCATGGGCCGGCGCGGTTATTCGGTGATCGGCGGCAAGAGCACCGGCACCCGCCAGATCCGCCTCGGCGCATGGACGATCCCGGCGTTGGGCTTGTTTGCCTTCGTACTCGGCTCATCGATCGTGCTGCCGTATGGCGTGCTGATACGCACGGCCTTCGTGAAGAATTGGTCCGGTCCCGTCGCCGGCAATCTTTCGCTCGAACACTGGCGTTTCGTGTTTTTCGAATTCAGCCAGACGAGGCTCGCGTTCGAGAACACATTTCTCCTGGGAATTGCGGCGGCGACCGCCGGTACGGTCCTGGTGACGACCGTGGGCTACCTGAGCCTGCGCAAGCTGGTCTGGGGACATCGCTATCTCGGTTTTCTGGCAACGGCACCGGTTGCCATTCCCGGCATCGTGCTCGCCGTCGGCCTCTTTCTCTCCTATACGCAACCGCCTTTCGTTCTGTACGGAACCCTCTCGATCATCTTCCTTGCCTATCTGACCAAGGAGCTTCCGGTCGGTTATCAGCAGATCGGCGCATCGCTCAAGTCGGTTCACCCCGAGCTCGAGGACGCGAGCCGCATTTTTGGCGCCACGCGGCTGCGCGCTTTATTCGATATCACCGCGCCGCTGATACGCAACGGAGTAATCGCCACCTGGATCTTCATCTTCATCGGATCGATTCGCGAGCTTTCAGCCACGATTCTGCTGTTCACCGCGCGCACCAAGACGATTTCGGTCACCATGTTCGATCTGCGCGAGAGCAACGACTGGGGACCGATCGCAGTGCTTTCCATTACCATGCTGCTGATCACCTTCGCGATGATCCTGCTGATCAACTACTTTACCGATCGGAGGTCGACATGACCGGCATCGAAACCCGAGGCTTGCCTTTGCTGGGCCTGATGCTCGGGGACTGCACCGGTATCGGTGCCGAGCAGTGCGCGCGCGTGCTCGCCGATCGGCGCCTGGCGGACGCCGCCCGCCTCCTCATCATTGGCGACGCGCGGGTGCTCGAGCAGGGTGCTCGCGACGCGGGCGTCAGCGTCGCATGGCGGAGCTACCCGACACCGGAGGATGTCGACTGGTCGCGTACCGAAATTCCGATCATCGACCTTGGCAATCTCGACCCATCGATCATCCCTCGCGGAGCCGTGTCGGCGGAATCGGGCCGCATCAGCGGCGAGACCCTTCGCTGCATGATCGATCTTGCCCTCGCCGAACGGATCGATGGCATCACTTTCGCGCCGCTCAACAAAGCCGCCCTCCACGCCGGAGGCTGGCGCTTCAACGACGAGCACCAGATGTTCGCGCATCTCACCGGGCACCAGGGATTTTTCGGGGAGATGAACGTTCTCGACAACCTGTGGATGTCGCGGGTGACCTCGCACGTATCGCTGCGGACGGCGCTCGACCAGATCACGCCGGAGCGAATCGATCAGGCCATTACACTGGCCGACCGCACCATGCGCGGCGCCGGCTTCGACGCGCCGCGCATCGCGGTTGCCGCGCTCAACCCGCACGGCGGGGAGAATGGCCTTTTCGGCCGCGAGGAAATCGAGATCATCGCACCCGCTGTCGCGCGGGCAGCCGAGCGCGGTGTCCGCTGCCGGGGTCCGTTTCCCTCGGATACCGTCTTCCTCAAAGCCTTTGCCGGCGACTACGACGGCGTCCTGACGATGTATCACGACCAGGGTCAGATCGCCACCAAGCTCAAGGGCTTCAATCGCGGCGTGACCGTGACCGGTGGATTGCGGACGGTGTTCACGACCCCCGCGCACGGCACCGCGTTCGATATCGTCGGCAAAGGCGTCGCCACGACCGGCGCGCTGGAGCAGGCAGTCCGGCTGTGCGCGCGTCTTGCCTCCGGTCGCAAGAACAAGGCGACCCTCGCGCACGAGGCCGCAGCCGCATCATTCCCCTAAGCAGAGGAC
>JALZAO010000189.1 GCA_030948305.1 Pseudomonadota bacterium | reverse complement strand
CCTCGGGACAACCGCCGGTCTTGATCGACAGCAGTGTCGACAGCTGCACCGCGTTCGGATCGTGATGTGCCCGGTGTATCTCGTGTGCCCTGCGCAACAAGTCGTTCATCGGCAGGCCGAGGAGCGACTCGACCGAGTCGACGCTCCAGCAGCGGTCGACCTTCGATGGAGGATCGCCGCGCACGATCGTGATTGACTGCATGCCTAATGCACCTTCCGTCACATCGGCCGGTTGAGGCTGGTTACAATAGCGGCGAGTTTCGGGCAGGGGGGGATAGTTGTCAAATTTTCTGACGAGCGCATTTGACAGCGTTCGGCGAAGCGCGCTCGACGCTGCCCGGCTGGCGCTGCCGCAGCGATGCGAATTATGCGCGGGAGTTTCCGGCACCGAGCTCGTCTGCGCCGCGTGCATGCGCGATCTGCCATGGTTGTCGAGCGCGTGTCCGGTCTGCGCGCTGCCGACCTCCACCGGCAGCATATGCGGCCCCTGTTTGAGCGACCCGCCGCCTTTCACTGGAACGATCGCCGCCTTCTCGTATGCATTCCCGGTCGACAGGCTTATCCATTCCTTGAAATATCAGGGCCGCCTGGCACTGGCCGAATGGTGTGCCGAGACCATCCTTGCCCGACGCGAACTTGCCAACCCTGGCGCCGGGATCATCTCGCGACCGCATCGCCTGATTGCATTGCCGCTCGCCGTCGATCGGCAGCGCGAACGCGGTTACAACCAGGCGCAGGAAATCGCCCGGGTGATCAGCGCGCGCACCGGTATCCCGCTCCTTCCCCGCGGACTCTCTCGTGTCCGCGCGACCCCGCCGCAGGCGGCGCTGCCATGGACCGAGCGGGCGAAAAACGTCCGCGGCGCGTTTCTTTGCGAGCTCGATCTTTCGGGTATGTCCGTTGCGCTCGTCGACGATGTCATGACCACCGGCGCCTCCCTTACGGAAGCGGCGAAAATCCTCAAGGCCTCAGGCGCAGCAAGCGTCGAAAACTGGGTCGTAGCCCGAACGTTGCCCCCGGCGGCCGGTTGATGCGCTGCTGCGGCGCGATCCCTTTGCAGTAGTGTCCGAGGGAAAAGCTTTACGATGGTCGCGATCGTACTGGTGCAGCCGGAAATCCCGCCCAACACCGGCAATGTCATCCGCCTCGCGGCGAATTCCGGCGCGGAATTGCACCTCGTCGAGCCGCTCGGCTTCAGGCTGACCGATCGCGAGCTTAAACGGGCCGGACTCGACTACCACGAATACACGCGCTTGATCGTTCACGCGAACTGGGCGGCGTGCCTGGCCAAGCTCGGCACTCGCACGCGTTACGCTCTGACGACCCGGGGCCAGCGCTCGCTTTTTGCGTGCGAGCTTGGCACTGACGACGTATTTGTCTTCGGCCGCGAAACCAGCGGATTGCCGGAGGAGGTTCTCGCCGATTTCCCGGACGACGCTCGCGTGCGCATTCCCATGCAGCCGCGGGTGCGCAGCCTCAACATCTCCAACGCGGTCGCGATCACGGTGTATGAGGCATGGCGCCAGGCAGGATTTGCCGGCGCGTGCTAGGACCAAACGCTGGTCAATGGAATTCCGGGCCGGGCTCGCGGGCAAGGAGCGCCTCGACTGCACGCCTCGGCGATAGACTCTCGTACAACACGCGGTAGACCGCGGCGCAAATCGGCATTTCCACATCCAGCGATGACGCCAGCGTATGCGCCGCTCGCGCGGCTGCGATGCCCTCGGCGACGTGGCCCAGTCCAGCGGTGATGACATCGAGTCGCTGGCCAGCTGCCAGCGCGAGCCCGACGCGACGGTTGCGCGACAAGTCGCCGGTGCAGGTCAACACCAGGTCGCCCAGGCCGGCGAGCCCCATCAATGTTTCGCGCTTGCCGCCGAGCGCGATCGAAAGTCTTCCGGTCTCGGCCAGACCACGGGTGACCAGCGCGGCGCGCGCGTTGTTGCCGAAACCCAGCCCGTCGCTGGCGCCAGCCGCGATCGCCAGCACGTTCTTGATGGCCCCGCCGACTTCGATCCCGATGAGATCGTCGCTGACGTACGCGCGAAAAGCCTCCCCGCGCAGCCGACGCGCGACATCCTCCGCCAATGTGCGTTCGGTCGCGGCAACACTTACCGCAGTGGGCAGCCCGCGCGCGACTTCCTCGGCGAAGCTCGGGCCCGATATCACGCCGACCGGCGAGCGCCATAGCGAAGCAATCCTTTGATGAGCCAGCGCGACGCCGCTGCCATCGGCGGTGGCGACGAAGCCCTTGCCGACCCACATCAGCGGAGCGTCGACGCTCGAACGCAGCTTCTCGACCAGGTCGACCAGGGCGCCGATAGGGGTCGCGACGACGACAAGCGACGCGCCGTCCACCGCTCGTCCTAAATCACCGAGCACCGAGGCGCTTGGCGGCAACTTCACGCCTGGCAGATAACGTGCATTCTCGCGTGACGATTCGATAGCGCTCGACTGACTCGCATCGCGGGCCCATAGCCTGACCGCGGTGGTCCTCGAAGCGCGTCCCAGATGTGCCGCCAGCGCGGTACCCCACGCCCCGGCGCCGAGAATCGCGACGGTGTCGCTCATCACCCGCGTGATCGGAGCCTAGAGGCCCCAGACGTGCGAAATGCGGACGTATCCGGTCTGGCCGTCCCGATGTCGGACCTTGGCCCACCCGGGCGTGCTGGTGGCATAAGACGTATCGGCGAGCTCGAGCAATACGTTCTGCTCCGCCTTGAACACGACTGCCGCGTTCGCCTCCGGACTGGCGACAACATCGGCTGTCGATGCGCGGACGACGACCGTCCGCCGATTGGCAACCGCCTTTTTTTCCATCCACGCCACGCTGCCGGTCGCATCGCGGATCTTGTACCAGCCTTCGACGGAGACGATGACCTCGACCGGCACTTCGCGTCCCAGAACAAACAGGGGCTTGGCCTTGATCGACGGTGCATCGTAGAGCACTGCCGTTTCCGCCGTGGAATGGAACTCCGCGCCGATCGCGCCCGTCGCAAAAAGGAGCGAAGCGGCGAGCGCAAGCGGGCGCCCGAGCACCGGCGGCCCTAGCTGGGAACCGGCGACGCCGCCGGCTGCTGTGCGAGATTCGCGAGCTGCTGCTGATACAAGAGCTCGAAATTGATTGGATCCAGATGGACGGGCGGAAAACCTGCCCGCGAGATCGCGTCGGCGATGGTTTCCCGGATGTAGGGAAACAGCACATTGGGGCAATGGATGCCCATGATCGGCTGAATGTCGGCCGCCGGAACGCCTCGAATCTGGAACACGCCGCCCTGAGCCGCCTCGACCAGGAACAAGGTCTTGTCGCCAATCTTCGCCGTGACGGTGATGGTAAGCACGCATTCGTAGACGTCCTGCTCGATCTGCTCTCCGCGGGTGCGCAAACCGACCTCGACCTGCGGTGCTTCCTGCAGGAAAAAAGATTGCGGCGCGCCAGGATTCTCAAGCGAAAGGTCCTTGACGTAGATTTTCTGAATCGAGAGCGAGGGTGCGGACTGCGGCTGCGGGTCGGCCATGGGATTCCTGATGAAGAACTAGCTGAGTGTAGGGCTCAACGGATAATTATAGCGCGGCGGCGCTACGCAGCTTCGGCGGACAGCAGCGGCTCGAGCTTGCCGGCACGGTCCAGTGCAACCAGATCGTCGTAGCCGCCGACATGAAATTCGCCGATATAAATTTGCGGCACCGTGCGCCTGCCCGTCTTGCTCATCATCTCCACGCGCCGCGCGGGCTCGAGATCGACCCGGACTTTGGCAATCTCGGCCACGCCCTTCGCGCGCAAAAGGCGCTCGGCGAAATTGCAATAGGGGCACATGGCGGTCGCGTACATCATGACTTCCGCCATCACGGGTTTTCCGTCACCTGTTTTTCGCTCCGCGTCTTTCGATCACGCGTTTTTCGCAATCGGCAACCCCGCTTCAACCCAGGCGCGCACGCCTCCGCGCAAGGTATACACCTCGGCAAAGCCAAGTTTCGACAATGCCGAGCCGGCGCTGCGGCTGCGGTTGCCGCGGTCGCAATAAGCGATCAGCGGGCGGCTGGTGAGCTTACTGAGCTCGCTTGCTCTGCCTGCGAGCTGCGACAAGGGAATATGTACCGCGTTGGGCACGTGTCCTCCCTCGTAGTCCTTGCTTTCGCGCAAGTCGAGCAAAACCGCATTCTGGCGGTTGATGAGCTGCGTGGCACCCAACGCGCCGACCTCGCGCACCTTCGAAAAACGGCGTCCGATGAGCGGCCAGAGCAGCATGCCGCCCGAGGTGATCATGACCAGGATC
>JALZAO010000009.1 GCA_030948305.1 Pseudomonadota bacterium | reverse complement strand
CTCTGCGCCGGGCAAAGGCGGCGAATCGCAGCGCTTCGTTCCGGACCGGGACCTCTCCGCGCAGTGGTGGACGCTGTTCAACTCCGACCCGCTGGATCGGCTCGTCCGCGATGCGCTGGCGGAGAACCCGACGCTGGCGGCGGCCCAGGCAACACTCTCTCAGGCGCGTGAAAACCTGGCCGCGGAAAGGGGTGCGCTGTTGTTTCCGCGGGTCGACGGCAACCTCTCCGCGACTCGCCAGAAAATCACCGGCGCATCGTTCGGCCAGCCCGGAGCGCCCGCCAGCATCTTCAATCTTTATAACGCCTCGGTGAACGTTTCCTACGCGCTGGACGCCTTTGGCGGCAACCGCCGCGAGCTCGAAGGCTTCGAGGCGCTGATCGACTATCAGCGCTTTCAGCTCGAGGGCGCGAGGCTCTCCCTGACCGCGAATGTCGTCACCACCGCGATTCGCGAGGCGCAGTTGCGCGCGCAACTCAAGGCGACTCAGGAAATCCTCGCCGCCGAGCAAAAGCAGGTCGAGTTGATCGAAAAACAGTTCGAGCTCGGCGCGGTGGCGCGGCTGACGCTGACGGCGCAGCGCACGCAGGTGGAGCAGACGCGGACGCTGCTGCCGCCGCTGGAGCGCGACCTGGCGAAAACACGCCACCAGCTCGCGGTCCTGTCAGGCAAGCTGCCCAGCGAAGCGACGCTGCCGGAATTCGATCTCGACGCCATTGCCCTGCCGCAGGAGCTGCCGATCAGCGTTCCCTCGTCGCTGACCCGGCAGCGTCCGGACGTGCAGGCTGCCGAAGCGCTGCTGCACCAGGCGAGCGCGCAGATCGGTGTCGCAACCGCAAACGAGTTTCCGAGGATCAACCTGACCGGAAGCCTCAGCGTGCAGTCGTTGCAATTGCACAGCCTCTTCGGCGGTCCGGCCGTATGGAGCATCGGCGCAGGCCTGCTGCAGCCGCTGTTCCATGGCGGCGAGCTCGAGGCGCGCCGCCGGGCCGCGGTCGCGGCTTACGAACAGGCCGATGCGCAATACCGGCAGACCGTGCTGCTGGCGTTTCAAAACGTCGCCGATGCGCTGCGGGCCCTGGAGGCTGATGCGCGCGCACTGAAGGCCCAGGCCGATGCAACCGCATTCGCCCGCGAAACGCTGAATCTCACCACGCGTCAATATCAACTCGGCGGCAGCAGCATTATCGCGCTGCTGATTGCACAGCAGCAGTATCAACAGGAACGCCGCAACCTCGTCACCGCGCAGTCGGCGCGCTACGCCGACACGGCAGCGCTGTTCCAGGCGCTCGGCGGCGGTTGGTGGAATCGCGACCCGCAGGCCGCGGCATCCGGTTCCCAAGTTCAATAGCGCTTCGCGGTTGAGCAATCGAATAACCTAGATCAGGAACAATGAAATGAAAAAGCGCATGACCATCATGCTCATCGCCGTCGGGCTGCTCATTGGAGGCCTGGTGGGATACAACTTCTTCAAGGGTTACATGATGCAGAAGTACATGGGCAAAGGGCCGCAGCCTCCGGCGACGGTCAGTGCCATGAAGGCCGAATACCAGCTTTGGCAGCCGCAGCTGAACGCGGTGGGGACGCTGCGCGCGGTGCGCGGCGTGGACGTCACGACCGAGGTTGCCGGCCTGGTGCGCAGCATCAACTTCAAGTCCGGAGACGAGGTCAAGGCCGGTCAGGTGCTCGCGCAATTGAACGCCGATTCGGATATCGCGCAGCTTCACTCGCTGGAGGCGGCGGCCGAGCTCGCGTCCACCGTCTATGAGCGCGACAAGGCACAATTGGCGGCGGAAGTGATCAGCAAGGCGCAGGTAGACACCGACGCCGGCGACCTGAAGAGCAAGCGGGCGCAGGTCGCGCAGCAGCAGGCGGTGGTGGAAAAGAAGACCTTGCGGGCGCCGTTCGCCGGCAAGCTCGGCATCAGCATCGTCAATCCCGGGCAATACCTGAATCCGGCCGACAAGCTGGTCACCTTGCAGACCATCGACCCCATTTACATCGACTTCTATCTGCCGCAGCAACAGTTGCCGCAGGTCGCGATAGGCCAGACGGTGACGCTGACGACCGACACCTACAAGGACGTCGTCTTCACCGGGAAGATCAATGCGATCAACCCCAAGATCGATACCAACACGCGCAACGTTCAGGTCGAGGCCACAATCCCCAACGCCAAGCGACAGCTCCTGCCAGGGATGTTCGCCAACGTCAAGGTCAACTCGGGCGAGGAAAATCGCTATATCACGCTTCCGCAGACCGCGATTACCTTTAATCCCTACGGCGACACGGTGTTCGTGGTGAAGCCGTCGGACAAGAAGGAAGACAAGGACGAAAAGGGCACCGCGCGCCTGCTCGCGCAGCAGGTGTTCGTCACCACCGGCCCGACGCGCGGCGATCAGGTCGCGATCCTGAAAGGCATCGAGCCCGGCACCGAGGTGGTGACCAGCGGCCAGGTCAAGCTCAAGAACGGCACGCCGCTGATCGTGGACAACAATGTGCAGCCGTCGAACAGCCCCAATCCGAAGCCGCAGGAAAAATGAGTCATCGCCCATGAACTTTACCGATCTTTTCATTCGTAAGCCGGTGCTTGCGATGACCATCAGCCTGCTGATCCTGGTGCTGGGCGTGCGCTCGCTGACGAGCCTGCCTGTTCGTCAGTATCCCAAGACCCAGAATGCGGTCGTGACCATCAGCACCACCTACTACGGCGCGGACGCGCAAACCGTTGCCGGCTTTATTACCCAGCCTCTGGAGGGTGCGATCGCGCAGGCGCAGGGCATCGACTATCTGTCGTCGACGAGCACCTCGGGCACATCGTCGATCACCGCGACCCTGCGTTTGAATTACGACGCCAACCGCGCGCTGACCGAAATTAACACCCAGGTCAACTCCGTGCGCAACCAATTGCCGCCGGAGGCGCAGCAGCCGGTGCTGACGGTGCAGGTCGGGCAACAGATCGACGCCATGTACATGGGATTCTTCAGCGATGTTCTGCCCAACAACAACGTCACCGATTACCTGGTCCGTATCGTCAAGCCCAAGCTCGATTCGATCGAGGGCGTGCAGACGGCCGAGATTCTGGGCGCCCGGACCTTCGCGCTGCGTGCCTGGCTCGATCCGGCGCGGCTGGCCGCGTACGGTGTTACCGCAACCGATGTGCGCGCCGCCCTCAGCAGCAACAACTATCTGGCCGCGCTCGGCACGACCAAGGGCCAGATGGTCAGCGTCGACTTGACCGCTGGGACGAACCTGCACTCGGTCGACGAATTCAAAAAGCTCGCCGTCAAGCAGAAGGACGGCGCAATCGTGCGCCTGGAAGACGTCGCGACGGTTACGCTCGGAGCCGAGAACTATGATTTCACGACCGCGTTCGGCGGCCGCAACGCCGTGTTCATCGGCATCAAGGTCGCTCCCGAAGCCAACGTGCTCGACGTAGCGAAACGCGTCCGAGCGGTATTCCCCGACATCCAGGCGCAGATGCCCAACGGGGTGACCGGTGAAATCGTCTACGACGGGACAAAATTCATCAGCAGCTCGATCGACGAGGTGGAGAAGACGCTAATCCAGTCGCTGCTTATCGTCGCCATCGTGATTTTTCTGTTCCTCGGCAGCCTGCGCGCGGTGGCGATCCCCCTGATTGCCATGCCGCTTTCACTGGTCGGCTCGTTCTTCGTCATGCTCATGCTGGGCTATTCGGTCAACCTCCTGACGCTGCTTGCGCTGGTGCTCGCGATCGGTCTGGTGGTCGACGATGCGATCATCGTGGTCGAGAACGTCGACCGGCACATGAAACAAGGCATGTCACCGATGGAGGCCTCACTGACAGCGGCGCGCGAGCTGGGCGGCCCGATCATCGCGATGACTATCGTTCTGGTCGCCGTGTACGTGCCGATCGGTTTTCAGGGCGGCCTTACCGGAGCGCTCTTCACCGAGTTCGCATTCTCGCTCGCCGGCGCCGTCACCGTCTCCGGTATCGTCGCGCTCACCCTGTCGCCGATGATGACCTCGCGCATCTTCCGCTCCGAGCAGGAGGGCAGCCGCTTCGTCCGCTTCATCGATCGCCAGTTCGAGCGGCTGCATAACGGCTATCAGCGGTTCTTGCACGGCACGCTGGACACCTGGTCGGTGCCGGTGGTGATGGGAGTGATTCTGCTCGGCGGCGTCGTATACCTGTTCATGACCTCGAAGTCCGAGCTTGCCCCGGAGGAAGACCAGGGCGTCGTGCTGTCGCAAATCGTCGGCCCGCCCAATGCGACGTCGCAGCAGATGAATGCCTATGCTAAGCAGGCGTTCGATGTTGCCCACGCGCTGCCGGAATACGATGAGATGTTCCAGATCACCGGCGTGCCGACGACCAACCAGGGTTTCGGCGGTGTGCTTTTCAAGCCATGGAGCGAACGTTCGAAGAGCGCCGCGCAACTTCAGCAGGAACTCCAGACGAGATGGAACGCCATCGCCGGCGCGCGCGTCGCCGCGTTTCAGTTCCCGCCCCTGCCCGGATCGCAGGGCCTGCCGATGCAGTTCATCATCAAGACCACCGAGCCGTATGCGAACCTGAACGAGGTCACCCAGGCAGTCCTGCAGAAGGCGCAGGCAAGCGGCATGTTCTTTTACGTCGACACCGATCTCAAGGTGGACAAGCCGCAGACCAAGGTCGAAGTCGATCGCGATCTCGTCGCGACGCTCGGACTTACGCAGCAGGATGTCGGCGCGGCATTGGGTGCTGCGCTGGGGGGTGGATACGTAAACTACTTCTCGATCGCCGGCCGGTCCTACAAGGTGATTCCGCAGGTGCTGCAGGCCGACCGCCTCAACGCCGACCAGGTCCTGGATTACCATATCCGCACGGCAGACGGTTCGCTTGTTCCCGCGTCCACGGTCGCGCGGCAAAAGACCGAGGTGGTTCCGGAAGGCATTGCGCACTTCCAGCAACTCAATTCGTCGACCATCTTCGGCGTTTATTCGCCCGCGGTCTCGCAGAATCAGGTGCTCGATTTCATGCGGCAGGCGCTGGCCGAAGTTGCGCCGAGCGGCTATTCGGTCGATTACTCGGGAGTGTCGCGTCAGTTCGTGCAGGAATCCGGCGGCTTCGCGGTGACTCTGCTGTTCGCGGTGATCATCGTTTTCCTGGCGCTCGCCGCGCAGTTCGAAAGCTTCCGCGATCCGATCGTGATCCTGGTGTCGGTGCCGATGGCGCTGTTCGGCGCGCTGATCTTCATCAACCTGGGCTTCTCGACCTTGAACATCTACACCCAGGTCGGGCTGGTGACGCTGATGGGATTGATCAGCAAGCACGGCATATTGATCGTGCAATTTGCCAACACGCTTCAACGCGCCGGCAAGACCAAGCGCGAAGCGATCGAAGAGGCCGCCGCGGTTCGATTGCGGCCGATCCTGATGACTACCGCTGCAATGGTGCTCGGCGTCGTTCCGCTGGTGATCGCCGCCGGCGCAGGCGCGGCTGGCCGACACGCGATGGGATTGGTTATCTTTTCCGGCCTGTCGATCGGGACGCTGTTCACCTTGTTCGTCGTACCTGCGGTGTACATGTTGTTGGCGGCCGACCATCATGCGCAACTGCTCGGCGCCGGCGCCGCCGATGTTGTCAACGCGATCGCGGTGAAGGGCTAAGACTTAGGCGACGAGTGCCCTGCTCCGGTGCCGCAGTGACGTATCGCGGCGCCTGAACCGCATGGAGGATGCGCGCTATGCTCTACGCGAAGATCATTCCCCCGCAGGCGCTGGAGTTTTCGTCCTGGAAAAGCTCTGGCACGCTGCTTGCTCAAGTAGTAAGTGCCCGGACGGGGCGGCGCTCCCTTGGTTTACTCCTCGCCCTTCGTGCCGTCTCCGCTCCGGGACCTCATTCGTTTTCCCTCCACGCATCGTTGCTTGGCTGGCAAACCCCTCCGGGCCCTTCGCGCCCCGACCGCAATCTCTCATCGAGTCATCGCTTGGCGAAAAAAAGCGGCCTAACCTGGCCGCTCTTCTTGCTCGCTGATCTTACGCGCTAAACCAGATTCACTCGATCGTTACCCGCGCCTGGACAAAAGGCTGCGTCGGCGCATCTTCCTGATCGACCAGCCGGGCGTTTTCGAAGTACAGGAAACTTCGTTCGTCACCGGTGCTGCGGTCCTTGTAGATCCACTGCTCGCGCCACAGGCGACCCGCCTTGCTGCGAACGATGCGCGCCGGGCGACCCCAGCTCGGGAGATTCAGCACCTGCGTGTCCGTCATCCCGATGAAGAGTCGAGGCGCGTAAAGAGGACTCGCCGCGAGCCTTGAGTCCACGGGCCTTGAGTCTACCGGCGGGTTAGCCCTTACATATTCGCTCTGCCAATTCACTTTCCTGGCTGCAACGACCAGCGTTTGCTCCTGCGGATTTACGCATGGCGTGTCGCGATACACAACCCCTTCGGACTCGGCACATTTGTAGATGGCCTTGTCCGCCGCGTATGCGAAATTGGAAAACGCGAGAAACCCCGCAACGATGAGTGTAAGACGGTTCATGGACCGCTCCTGCACTGCTGATGCCATGCAGAATAGGCCAGGACATAGTCGAGCGGAATCAGCGGGGCTCTGAAACTGCTGTAGGAGAAAAGATGGCAGCGGCGGCCGTAGGGCAGCATTCGCGCCTATCGGACTCATTTTGAAAAATCGACCGGGTGCAGCCGGTCGACAGCATGTCACCGCGGCCTGCGGTAACAAAACTATCACCAGCTACACGGCAAGGTGCGCGCGCACATTGTCGCGGTCCATGTCCGCGCCGAGGCCTTTGGCGACGACTTCCCCGCGCGAAAGGACAACATAATGATCGGCGAGCGATTTGGCGAAATCGTAGTATTGCTCGACCAGCAGAATTGCGATGTCGCCGGCGGCGACGAGGCTGCGAATGGCGCGCTCAATGTCCTTGATGATGGATGGCTGGATACCTTCGGTGGGCTCGTCCAGGATCAATAGCCGCGGTCGCATGGCCAGCGCACGTCCGATGGCGAGCTGCTGCTGCTGGCCGCCTGAAAGATCGCCTCCACGGCGGTTCAGCATTTGCTTCAACACCGGAAACATGTCGAAAACGAAATCCGGAACCGTGGCATTGCCTTTTTTCGAGGCCAACCCCATCTGCAGGTTTTCCTGCACCGACAGTCGCGGGAAGATATCCCGTCCCTGCGGCACGTAGCCGATACCCAGCGCCGCGCGCGCATACGGCGGTAAATGTGCGATGCTCGCCCCCGCAAAGCCGATCTTACCCGACCGCATCGGAAGCACGCCCATCAGACACTTGAGCAGCGTTGTCTTGCCCACGCCGTTGCGACCCAGCAGCGCGGTGCATCCCCCGGCGGGGACGTTGAACGCAACGTCGCGCAGCGTATGGCTGCCGCCGTAGTATTGATTGAGCCCCTGCACGGCCAGCATCGTCAGCGCCCGAGAAACACTTCGATGACTTGCTCGTTCTGCTGGATCTGGTCCATCGTTCCTTCCGCGAGCACGCTTCCTTCATGAAGCACGGTGACCTTTTGCGCGATGCGCTTGACGAATTCCATGTCGTGCTCGACGACGATCAGCGTGTATTTGCCGGCCAGCGAAAGAAAAAGCTCGGCGCTGCGCATCGACTCGTCGTCGGTCATGCCGGCCACCGGCTCATCGAGCAGCAGCAGCTGTGGCTCCTGCATGAGCAGCATGCCGATTTCCAGCCATTGCTTCTGCCCATGCGACAGGAGTCCCGCCGGACGCGATGCCTCGGGCAGGAGCTTGATCGTCTCCATCGTTGCGCCGATACGATCGCGTGCGGCGGAATCCAGGCGCGCGCCGAGCGTCGGCCAGACGCGCTTGTCACACTTCTGCGCGAGCTCCAGATTTTCGAACACCGTGTGCTGCTCGAACACCGTGGGCTTCTGAAACTTGCGGCCGATGCCCGCGGTGGCGATTTCGGCTTCGGTAAAGCGCGTGAGATCGATGGTCTGCCCGAAAAACGCGGTGCCCGTATCCGGCCGCGTCTTGCCGGTGACCACATCCATCATCGTCGTCTTGCCTGCGCCGTTGGGACCGATCACGCAACGAAGCTCTCCATCGTCGATCAACAGCGACAATGCATTGAGCGCTTTGAATCCGTCGAAGGAGACCGAGATGGCGTCGAGATAGAGAATGCCCTTGTGTGAGGTGTCGACGCCGGACGTCAGTACCCGCACGCCCGACGCCGCCCCGGCATCATCCCAGTGTTCGCGCGCCATGATCGCGTTCACTCGCTCCGCCGATGTGCGGTCCGCAGCAGCCCGGCCACGCCTCGCGGCAGGAACAGCGTCACCAGAATGAACAGAAGCCCCAGCAGGAACAGCCAGTACTCGGGCAGAACCTGGGTGAACCAACTCTTCCCCAGATTGACGAGCGCCGCGCCGAGCACCGGCCCGAACAGGGTGCCGCGTCCGCCCACCGCGGTCCAGATGGCGATCTCGATCGAGTTGGCGGGCGACATTTCGCTCGGATTGATGATCCCGACTTGCGGCACGTACAGCGCGCCGGCGATGCCGCAGATCACCGCCGACAGCGTCCAGATGAACAGCTTGAAATAAAGCGGGTTGTAGCCTGAGAACATGACGCGCGTCTCGGCGTCGCGAATCGCAGTGAGCACGCGGCCGAGCTTCGATGTCACGATCCAGCGTCCGAGCAGCAGGAAGCCGAGCAGCGCGGCGCCGGTCAGCACGAACAGCGCCATCCGCGTCTGCGGCGCGGTGACGGAAAAACCCAGGATGCGCTTGAAGTCGGTAAAGCCGTTGTTGCCTCCGAATCCCGTGTCGTTGCGGAAGAACAGCAGCATGAATGCGTAGGTCATGGCCTGGGTGATGATCGAGAAATACACGCCTTTGATACGCGAGCGAAAGGCGAAATAACCGAACACGAAGGCGAGCACGCCGGGAACGAGGACCACCAGCAGCGCCGCGTACCAGAAATGGTCGGTAAAGCTCCAGTACCACGGATAGGCCTTCCAATCGAGGAAGACCATGAAGTCCGGCAGATCGCTTTGATAGACCCCGTCATGCCCAATCGAGCGCATCAGATACATGCCCATCGCGTAGCCGCCGAGCGCGAAGAACACGCCGTGTCCCAGCGAGAGGATGCCGGTATAGCCCCAGATCAGATCCATCGCCAGCGCGACAATGGCATAGCACATGATCTTGCCGATCAAGGTAACGGTGTAATCGGAGAGATGGAACGCGCTGGCGGAGGGCACGACCAGATTGAGCAGTGGAAAGGCGACGAACAGCACCAGCGCCGCCACGACGTAGAACAGCCATCCCTTGGCTGGCAAGAGGCGCGTGAACCTTGGTCCCCCCGCCAAAGTCAGCGGCCCGAAAGCCGCACTGCCGAGCGCGCTCAACGCCCGTCCTTCGCGCCCAGCCTCTGCCCGCAGGAACAAGCGCATGTCACGTCTCGGCCATTCTGCCCTTGAGCGCGAAGAGCCCCTGCGGACGTTTTTGGATGAACACGATGATGAACACCAGCACCGCAATCTTGGCAAGCACCGCACCCGACCACGCCTCGAGGAACTTGTTGACGATGCCCAGCCCCATTGCCGCGTAGACGGTTCCCGCGAGCTGACCTACGCCGCCGAGCACGACGACCATGAACGAGTCGACGATGTAGCCCTGGCCGAGATCGGGGCCGACGTTGCCGATCTGCGACAGCGCACAACCGGCGAGCCCCGCGAGCCCCGATCCAAGCCCGAAGGCCCAGGTGTCCACGCGACGCGTCGGCACGCCGGTGCAGCTCGCCATCGTGCGATTCTGCGTCACTGCGCGCACGAACAGGCCCAACCGCGTTCGAGTCAGCAGCAGCCACATCATCGCCAGCACCAGCGCCGCGAAGCCGATGATCACGATGCGGCTCCAGGGTAGGACCACGCCGGTAATCGCCTCGATCCCGCCCGACATCCAGGAAGGATTTTCGACCTGCACGTTCTGCGCGCCGAAGACCGTGCGCACCGTCTGCATCAGGATCAGGCTGATGCCCCAGGTCGCAAGCAGCGTCTCCAGCGGCCGGCCGTAGAGAAAGCGGATCACGCTGCGTTCGAGCGCCATGCCGACCAGGCCGGAGGCGACAAACGCCGCCGGCACCGCGGCGATGAGATAAGCGTCGAACTGCGCCGGAAAGTGAGAACGAAATGCGTTTTGCACGACGTAGGTGGTGTACGCGCCGATCATGATCAGCTCGCCGTGAGCCATGTTGATCACGCCCATCAGCCCGTAGGTGATCGCGAGCCCGAGCGCGGCCAGCAACAGAATGCTGCCGAGCGAAATGCCGCTGAATACCCTGCCTACCATCTCTCCCGCGGAAAGCCTGCCCTGGACCGCATGCAGCGATTTTTCGGCCTCGGCGCGAACGTCGGCGTCGGGCTCGGCGAAGCTGTCGCCGTTCTGCTCGAGCACGCCCAGCAACAGTGTCTTGGTGCTCGAATTGTTGCTTTCGGCGAGTGCGCGTATGGCCGCCAGACGCGTGCTCTTGTCCTTGCTGGTCAGCTGAATCGAAGCCTGCGTCAACGAAAGCAGATTCTTGATCTCGCTATCCGTTTCCTTGGTCAGCGCGGTGCCGATCGCCGGCAGCAGCTCTTCGTCGGCGCCGGTCTGCAACTCTTTTGCCGCGGCCAGGCGCACGGCGCGCTCCGGCGAGGTGAGCTTCAGCGCGGCGATCGCGGTTCGAAGTTCCTTGCGAATCCGGTTGTTGATGACGACATCGTCGCGATTTTCCGGCAGCGGCGCGATTGCCTTCCCGGTCAACAGATCCGTCGCCGCGTCGCCTTTGACAAGCAGAATCTGCGCGTCACCGATCGTTTGCACTTCGCCGTCGAGCAAGGCCTGCAGCAATGGCAGCAACGCACTGTCGGCACTCGCGGCGGCGATGCCTATGGCTTTCGCCTTGGCATCGTTGTCGCCCAAGGCCAGGTCGCGTAGCGTTTCGGGCGCCAACGCGAAGGCCGAAAAGGCGATTGCACTCAAAAAAATCGCGCCGAAGCAGCGCATGATCGCGATCACGGAACTCAGCTAAGCCTCGTGAAAAGTCAGACGGCGGCAGCGGGTGATCACAGTCCGCCGCCGCCGCTGTGTTGCGCTGTCGACTTCTCGTCTGTCGGGATGACGCATCGGTTTCCGATCGCGGGCCGCCATCGCAACCCGCTCACGGTCCGACGGGTCACTTCTTTTCCGGCTCGTCCTTCTTGCCCTTGTCTTCCGGAATGTACGGGCTCCACGGCGTCGCCTTGATCGGGCCGGCCGTCTTCCAAACCACGTTGAACTGGCCGTTGCCCTGCACTTCCCCGATGAACACAGGCTTGTGCAGGTGGTGGTTCTTTTCGTCCATCTTGATGGTGAAGCCGTCGGGCGCCTTGAACGACTGTCCCGCCATGGCGGCAATCACCTTGTCGACATCGGTCGACTTAGCCTTCTCCACCGCCTGCTTCCACATGTTCATGCCGACGTACGCTGCCTCCATCGGATCGTTGGTCAGCGGCTTGTCGGCGCCGGCGAGATTCTTCGCCTTGGCGTAGGCCGCCCACTTCTTCTTGAACTCTTCGTTGGCGGGATTCTTCAGCGACATGAAGTAATTCCACGCCGCGAGATGCCCGACCAGGGGCTTGGTGTCCACACCGCGCAGCTCTTCTTCGCCCACCGAAAATGCGACTACGGGCACGTCGGTCGCCTTCAGGCCCTGATTACCGAGCTCCTTGTAGAACGGCACGTTGGAGTCGCCGTTGATGGTCGACACCACCGCGGTCTTGCCGCCGGCCGAAAATTTCTTGATGTCGGCGACGATGGTCTGATAGTCGGAATGACCGAAAGGCGTGTACTTTTCGTCGATGTCCTTGTCGGCGACGCCCTTGCTGTGCAGGAACGCACGAAGGATCTTGTTGGTCGTGCGCGGATAGACGTAGTCGGTGCCCAGCAGGATGAATCGCTTGGCGCCGCCGCCTTCCTTGCTCATCAGATACTCGACCGCGGGAATCGCCTGCTGATTGGGCGCAGCCCCGGTGTAAAAGACATTTTTGGAAAGCTCCTCACCTTCGTATTGCACCGGATAGAACAACAGTCCGTTCAGCTCCTCGAACACCGGCAGCACGGACTTACGCGACACCGAAGTCCAGCAGCCGAAGACCACGGCAACCTTGTCCTGGGTCAGGAGCTGGCGCGCTTTTTCCGCGAACAATGGCCAGTTCGACGCGGGATCGACGACGACCGCCTCCAGCTGCTTGCCCATGACGCCGCCCTTAGCGTTGATCTCGTCGATCGCCATCAGCGTAACGTCCTTGAGCACCGTTTCACTGATCGCCATCGTTCCCGACAGTGAATGCAGAACTCCAACCTTGATCGTGTCCGCGGCGAATGACGGCAGGCAGGCAGCCATGCCGGCGGCCGCGAACGACGCAGAAATCGCCAGTCGTTTGAGAAATTTTCTTCGTTGCATAATTGACCCCGTAGTGAATAGTTGACGAACGTCCCTGGGCGGCCGCGCTCATCAAGGCGCAGCAAAGGTGCGCCGGCGCGCCGTCACCCTGTTGCTTCGCACAATCCATGCCATGGGTCGATACGAACACTAACGCTCTGTTTCCAATCGGAAGCGGCACGCCGATCGGTACGGAGAGCTTTCGGTCCGAGGCCCGATGCGGGATCGCCGCGTTCCAAAGCGGTGCGTCGCGCGGCGCCGCGCACTGCTTTGGACCGAAAGAGTGCGCGTTGGCTCGGGACCGTGGTCCCGGTCGTGGGCGAGTGCCTAGCGCGGGTCGACGATGGCTGTTTCGAGCGGCGAAGAGAGCTCGATCATGCCGCGCTCGACGACAAAGCGAACCACCGCGTCGGCGCCCGCACCGGTCTTGAGATTGGTGAACACGAACGGCCGATCCCCGCGCATCCGGCTCGCGTCGCGCGCCATGACTTCCAGCGACGCGCCCACCAACGGAGCCAGGTCGATCTTGTTGATTACGAGCAGGTCGGACTTGGTAATGCCCGGACCGCCCTTGCGCGGAATCTTGTCACCCGCGGCAACATCGATCACGTACAGCGTCAGGTCGGAGAGCTCCGGCGAGAATGTCGCGGCGAGATTATCTCCGCCGCTTTCGACAAACACGACGTCGAGATTGCCGAAGCGCTGAGCCAGCCGGTCGACGGCCTCGAGATTGATCGACGCATCCTCGCGGATCGCCGTATGCGGACAGCCTCCGGTCTCCACGCCGATGATGCGCTCCGGCGACAGCGCCTTGTTGTCGACCAGAAACCTCGCGTCTTCCTCGGTGTAGATGTCGTTGGTGACCACCGCGATCTCGCAGCGATCCCGGAGCGCAAGACAAAGCGCGAGCGTCAACGCGGTCTTGCCCGATCCTACCGGGCCTCCGATGCCCACGCGCAGAGGTTGCGAAATGGTCACGGTCTCCTAGGAGCGGAAAAGCCGCGTGTACTGACTCTCGTGACGGGCGCTTGCCAGGGCGAGGCCCGGCGCGAAGCTCGTCACGTCATCGTCGTCGATTGCGCATGCGCCGGCGACCACGCCGGGAATATGCTCGCCCAGGGTTTTCAGCAGACGCTGCCCCGCAACCTGGCCGAGCGGGACGCATTTGATCGCCGCCGCCACCTGCGCTTCAAGCCACGACCAGACGTACGCGGTCAGCGCGGCGTCGCCGGCGATGGCGTAGCCGCGCGCGGCAAGCGCGTAAGCGGCGGGCAACGACAGCGCGGGCCATTCCGCCAGCCGCTCGGTCACTTGCGCGTCGAGGATCTCCAGCGCGACGGCGAGCTTCGTAAGCGCGGCGCCCATTTGCTCGGTCTCGGCGCGAAGCTCCGCGGTTTCACGTGACGCGCGGAACCACGTGTCCCACTTGCCGAAGGCGTGCCAGTCGCGCCGCTCGGCGGCGTCCAGCAGCCTCCACGCCACGGCGGCTTCGCCCGGCGCTACGACGTAGTCGAGAAGGTCGCCGATCCACGTTGCCGCCGTCGCCGCATCGCGCACCGTGCCTGCCTCGACCACCCACTCGAGCCCCTGCGAATAACTGTAGGCGCCGATCGGCAACGCCGGACTTGCGAGTTGCAGCAGTCGAACCAGCGCCATCGTTGAAGCCATCGCCGGATCGATCGCCTGCCTGTCTTTCATGATCGCTTTCGCGGGCGAAGCGCAAAATCGTGGATCACGCCGGCATGCTTCGCCTCGCCGGAGTGCTGGTGATGGCCCGCGGCGTACGCGCCCGGCTCGGGCTCGAAGGGCGCGGCCAGCGCGGATGTTTCGACGCCGAGGCCGAGCAGCATCTCGGCCAGGACATGATCGGCGGCAAAGCGCAGCCATCCATCGCCGATCTGGATCGGCGTGTGGCGATTGCCGAGATGGTACGCCGCTCTCGCCAGCGACTGCGCATCGCTCGCGCGCACCTCCATCAGATCCTCCGCGGCGCTTTCTACGCGCACGACTCGTCCGTCGTCCGCCGCCAGGCAGTCTCCGCCGCGCAGGATCGTTCCGCGCTCGAGAAAGAGCCCTACTTCCTCGCCACTCTCGAGCGTGGCACGCAACCGACTCTTGCACCGTTGTTCGAACGGCAGCGTCAGGGTGTCGTCGGCCTTTGCCGCTGACGGACCACGGGTGTGGACGATCATCACGTCAAAAAAGGAAGTAACGTTGCGCCATCGGAAGCACCGTCGCGGGTTCGCAGGTCAGCAGCACGCCGTCGGCGCGCACCGTATAGGTTTCGGGATCGACCTCGACCGCCGGGAGAGTGTCGTTGAGCTTCATATCGCGCTTGCCTAGCTTGCGGGTGTTGGCGACGGCAACCAGCGGCTTGGTCAGCCCCAGCCTGTCGATCGCGCCGCCGTTCAGCGCGGCCTGGGAGACGAACGTTACGGAGGTCGTGAGCGCCTTGCCGAACGCGCCGAACATGGGCCGGTAATGAACGGGCTGCGGCGTCGGAATCGAGGCATTCGGGTCGCCCATCGCCGCCGCGGCAATCATCCCGCCCTTTACGATCAGCGACGGCTTGACGCCGAAGAATGCGGGCTTCCACAACAC
>JALZAO010000188.1 GCA_030948305.1 Pseudomonadota bacterium | reverse complement strand
GCCTAACGCCGGCGGCTGCGAGGAATGCCTCGCCCTCGGCGACACCTGGGTGCACCTTCGTCTGTGCCGAACCTGCGGGCACGTCGGCTGCTGCGACGAATCGAAGAACCGGCACGCGACCAGGCATTTCCGGTCGACTCAGCATCCGATCATGACCTCTCTCGAGCCCGGGGAGGGTTGGAGCTGGTGCTATGTCGACGAGTTCGCACTGGAGCTGGCATGAACGAAATCATGCGAGGCTCGATGCTGGAGTGGCGACACTGAGAACAGGCCGCGAGACGCCTTGAAGACCTCGCCGTCTGCATCTTCCCAGGCGCCGACGCCGCCACGCACGGAACAATCCGCGTGGAGCCCGCTGCGCAATGCGCTTTTTCGCAGTCTTTGGATCGCTACCATCGTCTCGAACATCGGAACCTGGATGCACGATGTTGGCGCAGGCTGGTTGATGACCGAGCTTTCATCGTCACCGTCGATGGTGGCGCTGGTCGAGGCCGCAGACAGTTTTCCGCTGATGCTGCTCGCGCTCCCGGCCGGAGCGCTTGCCGACATCGTCGATCGCAGACGGCTGCTGATCGCCGTTCAAGTCTATATGCTGATTGTTGCCGGCGCGCTCGGGATCCTGACCTTGCTGGAATGGACGAGCGCCTGGGTCTTGCTCGGATTCACTTTTGCACTAGGCGTGGGCGGCGCACTTATGTTGCCGGCGTGGGCGGCCATTGTCCCCGACCTCGTTCGAGCCGATGAGTTGCCGTCCGCCGTCGCGCTCAACAGCGTAGCCATTAACGGGGCGCGGGCGGTCGGACCGGCCATCGCGGGTGTCCTCGTCGCGGCGGTTGGCCCCTGGCTCGTCTTCATGCTCAATGCCCTCTCCTACGTCGGTATTCTTGCCGCACTGCTGCGCTGGCGGCGCGAGCACGCAAAGAGCACCCTGCCGGCCGAGCGCTTTTTCAGCGCCATCCGCGTCGGCATGCGCTTCGTCACGCACACCCGCGCGTTGCAGATCGTGCTCATCCGCGGAAGCGCTTTCTTTATCTTCGCCAGCGCGACCTGGTCCTTGTTTCCCCTCATCGTGCGGCAAGAGCTCCAGCGAGGCCCGGAGATCTATGGCCTGTTGCTGACGTGCATCGGCGTGGGCGCGGTCGCGGGAGCGATCCTGCTGCCCCGCGTGCGCGCAAAGGTCTCGCGCGACACACTGGTCGCCGGTGCGAGCGCGCTTTATGCGCTTGCCGCACTCGCTCTCGCGCATCTGCCCTATATCCCCCTGCTCGCAGTAGCCATGGTCGCGACCGGCGTCGCGTGGATCTCGATTCTTTCCGCGCTCCAGGTATCCGCGCAAATGACGCTACCCGCGTGGGTGCGCGCCCGCGGACTCGCCGCCTTCGTGGTGGTTTTCATGGGCGGAATGGCGATCGGCAGCATTCTGTGGGGTCAGGTCGCGACACGGATCGGAATTCCCGCGGCGCTGACAGTGGCCGCCCTCGGGACGTGGGTCGCGATCGGCTTGACCTGGAAATTCAAGCTCGGTCATCACCAGGTGCTCGATTTCAGGCCATCGATGGATTGGCCGGCGCCAATCCTGGCCGAGACCCCCGAGCCCGATAGCGGTCCGGTCATGGTGACCATTGAATACCGGGTTCAACCGACCAAGCGTGCGGAGTTCGTGACCGCGATGCACGCGGTGCGTGAAATGCGCCGCCGCAATGGCGCGTATTTCTGGGAGCTCTTTCACGAATCTTCCGATCCTGGGCGGTACCTGGAGTGCTTCATGGACGAATCGTGGTTAGAGCACCTGCGGCAACACGAGCGCGCTAGCGTGGCCGATCGCCAGATTCTGGAGCGGGCAAAAGTGTTCATGGTCGAAGGCGAATCGACCAAATCCACCCACTGGCTCGGCGATCGGGAAAGCTGACCCCGGGAGAAGCGCTTTTTCTTGTCGCGCGGTTAAGCATAGCCGACGCTGCGTTGATCAAAGGACACTGCCTTGATCAAGACGTAGAGCTCCTGTCCGGAATGAATGCCGAGTTGCTGAAAAGAACGGCGCGTAACGCGGGAGGTGAACGTGGCACTCCCGACGGAGAGCTGCACATCGACCACCGGCCCGGTCTCATCGTCGATGAACGTGACCTTCCCGGGTAGGATATTGAGGATACTGATCCCGTTTGGCCGTTGGACGGCAAGCGATACGTCGCGCGCCCGAATGCGCGCCCGGACCCGTTCCCCGATGCTCACTTCAAGACGGGGTACGATGAGCTCACCGCCTTCGAACGTGAGCGTCGTCAGCTGATGCTCGGAATCGTGCGCCGTAACGTGAGTGTCAATCAGCGATCCGGCTTCATAGCGACCGGTCGCCGGCTTGAGATCGAGTCGCCCCATCACCGCGTCGACGTCACCGACGGCCAGGCATTTTCCTTCCGAAAGAACCACCACGGTATCGGCAAGCCGGGTGATCTCCGGGACTGAATGGCTTACGTACACGATGGGAATGCGGAGCTCATCGCGCAGCCGCTCGATATAGTCGAGGATCTCGGTCCTGCGCGGTACGTCGAGCGCAGCCAGAGGCTCATCCATGAGCAGAATGCGCGGCTGGGCGAGCAAGGCGCGGCCGATCGCCACCCGCTGCTTTTCTCCACCCGACAAAGCCTTGGGCTTCCGGCGCAGCAATGTGCCCAAGCCGAGGAGCTCGATGACCCGCGCAGGTTCTATGAAGCGCTCGTCCGTGGAGCGCAAGCGTTGCCCATAGAGCAGATTCGATTCCACGTCCAGGTGCGGAAAGAGCAGTGCGTCCTGGAAAACGTAGCCGATCCGGCGTTGTTCCGGCGGCAAGTCGATGCCCTTTCCCGAATCGAATAGGAACAAATCATTGATCCGAATGGAACCCCGGGCAGGCTTCGTTATTCCTGCGATTGCGTTGATCACCGTGCTCTTGCCCGCTCCTGAGCGGCCGAACAGACCTACGATAGGCGCCTCTGCCGCAAACCTGACGTCGAGGTGAAAGGCTCCGAGCCGCTGCTCGATGTCAACGGCTATCATCGCCTTGCAATCGCTCGGAGCGACGGGTGAGCCATTCGGAAGTCACGAGGGCCAGGATCGACAGCACGACGGCAATGATGCTCAGTCGCAAGGCCTGGCTGTCACCACCTGGTACCTGCGTGAACGTATAGATAGCCAAAGGAAGCGTCTCGGTCTCGCCCGGAATGTTGGAGACAAAGGTGATGGTGGCGCCGAACTCTCCCAGCCCGCGTGCGAACGATAAGAGAACACCCGTGATGATCCCCGGTAGCGCAAGCGGTAGCGTGATCGATACGAAAACCCAGAGACGCGAGCCGCCCAAGGTTCGTGCGGCGACTTCGAGTCGCTGATCGATGGCCGCCATCGACAAGCGGATCGCGCGGACCATCAGCGGGAAACCCATGATCGCAGAAGCCAGCGCGGCGCCGGTCCATCGAAACGCAAAGACAATCCCGAACCAGTCATTGAGCACGCTGCCGATGGGTCCCCGCTTGCCGAACAGGAGCAGCAGCGCAAAACCTACAACGACGGGAGGCAACACCAGCGGGAGATGAATGAGCGCATCGACCAGCGTCTTCCCTGGAAAACTGAGCCGTGCCAAAGCAAAGGCCGCAAGAATCGCCAGCGGCAGGCTGCAGACGACACTCACGACAGCGACACGAAGACTCAGTGCAAGGATACCGAGCTCATCGGGAGTCAGACCAGGCATGGCTTATTGAGCCAGCCCGAAACCGTATCGGCCCCAGACGGCACGCGCCGGCGCGGAGCGCAAATAATCGAGCAAGGGCTTGGCCGCAGGCGACTTGCTGGCCGCCAGCAGCGCCGCTGGATAGACAATGGGCAGGTGACTGTCTGCCGGAAAGGTATCGACGACCTTCACGCCTTTGTCGGCCAAGGCGTCGGTCTTGTACACGATGCCGAAGGGTGCCTCGCCCCGGGACACCAGCACCAGTGCCGCGCGAACGGTGTCCGCGCGGGCGACCTGCTTCTCGATGCTTTTCCAAACGCCCAGAGTCGCGAGCGCGCTCTTGCCGTACTTGCCCGCGGGCACGCTGTCAGGATTTGCCATGGCCAGCCTTTCCGGGCCCAGGGCGGCGGCGAGCGGAAAATTCGAAGCGATCTTGAGCGTCGACTGGCTCGACGAGGGCGCAATCAGAACGAGCGTGTTGCGCAGAAGGTCGAATCGCGTATTCGGTGCAAGCAGACGGCGCTCATCGATGTAATTCATCCAATCCACGTCGGCAGAGATGTAAATGTCCGCCGGCGCTCCGGCTTCTATTTGC
>JALZAO010000187.1 GCA_030948305.1 Pseudomonadota bacterium | reverse complement strand
ACGTAACCCTCTTCGGTGATGGTCAGATCGACCCAGACCCGGGTCGCCTTGGCGTGCCGGGCCACGTTGGTCAGTGTTTCCTGGAAAATGCGAAACAGGGCGAGCGCGGTATCGCGCTGGACCTTGCCGTCTGTGTCCGGGGCTTTGACCTCGATCGCGATGCCGGTGTGTTTCTGGAACTCGGATGCCTGCCAGCGCACCGCTGCGGCGAGGCCGAGGTCGTCCAGGATGCTGGGGCGCAGGTCGGTGACGATTTTCCGCGTCACGGCGACGGCGGCCTCGACCAGCTTGACCATCGCCGAGCGCTTCTCGCGCAATGGCTCCATCTCCGCCGGCAGCCGCTCTCCCATCCAGTCCAGGTCCATGCGCAGCGCGGTCAGCGTGGACCCGAGCTCATCGTGAACTTCGCGTGCAATGCGCGCCTTTTCCTCCTCGCGCACCGATTGAAGGTGTCGCGACAACGAGCGCAACTCCTCGCGCGAGCGTTCGAGTTCGCGCTGCGCGAGCCGCGCCGCCGTATCATCGTAGACAAGGCCGTCCCACAGGAGGTCGCCATGATCTCCGCGGCGAGGCTTGGCGCGGATATTGATCCATCGTTCGGCAGGCTCGTGCGGCGTCCTTAGCCGGCCGCTCCAGTTCCAAGCGGTCATATGCGCGGCCGATGCCTCGAGCGTCGCCATGAAGTGCGGGCGCTCATCCGGGGGAATGAGGTTGATAAAGGCGTATGCATCGGCGCGAACCGTGGCTTCGGGCAGGCCGGTGAGCGCTTCGGAGCCGCGGCTCACATACGCAAAGGTGAACCGGTCGTCGGGATCGCGGACCAATTGGAACACCATCCCCGGAACGTTGGACGTCATTCCCTCGTAGCGTTGCTCGCTTTCCCTGAGCGCGCTCTCCATGGCGCGGCGGGCGCTGTTGTCGTAGCAGGAGCAAAGATAGCCCGAGAAGGCGCCCTTCATGTCGTGGTAAGGCCGCCCGACACAGATCATCGAGCCATATTCACCGTTGGCGCGGCGCAGCCGAAATTCGACTTCGAACGGGCAACGCCCGGCGAAGGCCGTCGAATAGGACTCCTGCCAGCGCTCTCGATCCTCGGGATGAACGCCGTCCAGCCAACCGTCTCCAAGCTCGGCGTCGCGTGCGCGCCCGGTATAGTCGAGCCACGCCTTGTTCAGGTAGTCGCAAGCACCGGCACTATCGGAGCGCCAGACCAGATTCGGAAAATCGGAGAATAAGGCGAAATAGAAGTCGCGTGAGCGTTCGGTCTGCTCGCGCAGCTCGATGCGCTGGGTCGCGTCGCGCGTGACCACCGAGAAACCCTGCAGCCGGCCATTCTCCTCGCGCATGGCGGAAATCATGTCGTCCGCGCAATAGCGGCTGCCGTCCTTGCGCAGGTGCCAGCAATCTTCCTCGAACCATCCGCGGCGCGCCGCGACGGCGAGTTCGCGCTCTATCGGCTGTTCGCGATCGGCCGGATAAAGTATCGAGAAGGGCTTCCCGATCGCTTCCTCGGCAGCGTATCCGTTCAGCGCCTGAGCTCCTCGATTCCAGCTTGCGATGCGTCCCTCGCCGTCGAGCATGAAAATGGCGCAGTCCTTCACCGCGTTGATGATAAGCTGCGTCCGGCTTTCGCTCTGGCGCAGCTCTTGTTCGATCACATAGCGGCGCTCGATGTCGCTTTGCAGGTGCAGATTCGCGAGCTTCAGGTCGCGCGCGCGGCGGCGGGCGGTCTGGAAAAAATAGGTGAGGAGCGCCAGCAGCGTGGCGAGCAGGATGCCCAGCGCGAGCGCGACTTCGGGCAGACCGGATGCGGCGCGGCGCAAGGAGTCCAATGTCGGCGTGACCCGCAATCTCCAGTGGACGTTGTGAACATCGAGCGGCAACTCCTGCGACCACGCGCCTTGAGCAGCGGGCGCATCAGCCTCGACCGACTGAACGACGCGGCCGTCTTCGATCAGGGCGATTTGGTGATCCGCGAAGCGCCCGTCTAGCAACGAGCGCAGCCAGTTGCCGTTCCCCAGGACGCCCGCGGCAATGCCGCGCAGAGTGTCTCCGTCGAACACCGGCGCATAGATCACCACCCCTTTGCCGCCGACGACGAGCTCGGTGAATGGTGTCAGCGCGACCTCGCGGGTCTGGATGGCGAGCTGAACCGCGGCTCCCCGCGCGGGATCGGAAAGCATGTTGTAACCGATGATCTTGCTCTCGTTGGAGCGGGGCGCCACCCAGCGCACCACGGAGTCGGGCGTCGCCCAGGAGAGCGACTGGAACTCGTTTACGTCTTGAATCAGACTTCCCGCGTCACGCGCCCACAGCTCGGCATCGAAGGGATAGTTCCGGGTCCGCTCGGCCAGCCGCTGAAGCATGTCGATGCGCGCTTTGAGATCCCGCGCGACCTGACTGCGGGCGTCCGCCGCGACGAGCGACGTGCTGTGCTGAATGACGCGCGTTTCCTCGATGGTGAGCGCGCGCCAGAGCACTAGCACGGAGACAAAAACCGCGAGCCAGACGATGATCGGCGCCGAGCGGCGCAGAGCCTGCTGCTCGTTTTCGCTCGCCAGGAGCCGATCGATGAGCAAGGCGCCGGTGAGAGCGATGAAAAGGAGCGAATTGACGCGTTCGCCGCCGGTCATCAACAACCATTCCGATCCGACTGCCGCGGCGGTGAAAGCACCGAACAACATCAACAAGGCGAGCGCAAGCGCCGTCGACGCGAGCTGCGCCACCAGAACCGAGCGCCACGGATTTTTCGCCGGCGGCTCTATCGATGCCAGCGCGCAGCCGAGAATAACGAACACCAGTGCGGTGAGCACACCCATGTCGTTGTAATTTCCTGCGCCGAACGGCAGCCAGGCGTGAGCGAGAATGGGATGGATGTTGATGGTTCCCGGAGCGAGATACGCGAACAGGCGGATCGCGCCCAGTGCGAGGGGAACGGCGGCGAACAGCCGACCGGTGCGGCGCAGCCGCAGCCCGTAAGCGATAAGCGAGGCACCGCAAAAGGCGAAGGCCCACGCGGTGTCGTACTGCAGATGGGGCACGCCGACGGAAGGTGTCGCCAGCACCAGTTGGTGCCAGGCGGCAATAACCCAGCCCGATACCATGAGGACCACCGCGCCCACTGCGGCGAAGAGAAACGCCGACCAGGCCGTAATGCGTGGCACGAACCTCATTTCAGGGTGACCTGACTGCGAAAGTGAAGCTGGATTTTACCCGACGCGCCTAGCGGCTAGCGGCGCCCTGGCACTTGTCCATGACTCGAACCGGGCACCCCGGCGCCGAACCGATGCCGGGGCCGAACGAGAACTTGAGGTGGGACGAGCTTGCGCGGTGTCCGCACTTTGAATGAAAGTTGCGGGCGGTCAACATCCCACTAGCGCCGATAGACACGGCCACTGTCGACCACGACCCTGTCTCCGACACGGAGATTGGGGTCGTCGCGCATGATCACGTTGCGATACGAGCCGTCTTCCATGTGGATGCCGATTCGAAAATCTTCATTGTCGCGGCGACCGCGCCGCTCCACTTCATTGCCGACCAGCCCACCGCCTATAGCGCCGGCGATGGTCGCAACGGTATTACCCGTGCCGCCGCCGATCTGATGACCGATTACGCCGCCAGCGATCGCGCCGATGAGCGCGCCGGCGCCACTGGTCCCGCCTTCGCGCTGAACATAATCGATGCCTTCGATGACGCCGTATTGAACCGGGTAATATGAGGAGTCGCCGCTTTGACGATAGTCGGCGGGACCGCATCCCGCGAGCGTGGCCGCGACCGCTAAGCAGAAAGCCGCGAGAAGCGATTTGGAGTGCTCCATGACGACTCCTGGTGCGACCGGCGCGCGTGGTCGGTTCATAACGAGCGGCGACCTCTCAGTCGCCACACGAATTGCCAAGTCAAATCGCATTCGCGACCCATCATGCCGGACAGGTGCGCGTCCCATCACTTTTCCGGGCCTCTTGTCCGGGTCTTCCGGGGAGGGCGAAGGATCAGGATCCGGCCGCGGTGGCATCGGGGTCGGATCGTCGGGTCGGGGGTGCGGCGGGTGCTGGGGCATGGCAGCCTCGAAGGAAGTCTCGGAGCAATAATGCAGCAAAGCGCATGCCCGAAGTATGGACCCTGCGACGCAACGGTACGCCCACGATGACGAAAGATCGCCGCACGTTAACCCACGCTGCGCGTCCCCTTTCTTACAAGTTGCCTCGGGCAATTCTACAAATGAAAGCCACTTTGCTCGCGCGGCGTTCAGGCAAGCACTTGATCGAAGCGGTTGTTTGGTTTTGGCATGCCGCTTGCGACCAGAAGGCGTAGCC
>JALZAO010000186.1 GCA_030948305.1 Pseudomonadota bacterium | reverse complement strand
CGCCGAGAACCGCCTCGCCGGCCAGCGATTCTCTTCGCCGATGCACCACGCCCGCGTCATCCTCGAACTCGAGGTCGGTCACGAATTCGTCGGGATAGACGATGACGTTTTCCCATCCGTCGAGATAGCGCGGGTCCAGATGGAGGATGAGCACGCAAGCCTGGATCGCGATAACTACCCGCATCACAGGCGTAACCGAGAAACTGCCGCCGCCGACGATGCTTTTTTCGGAAAGAAACATCACGGCCAGCTCGCGCAGCCGCGCAAGTTCGGCATCGGTATAGATCGCGACGAATGACAGCGTCTCCAACGCCTCGCGCCACAAGGGCTCGGGTATCGCCGATGATGCGAGCACGCGCTTGGCCTTCCATTTGCGGATGCTGTCGAGCACGCTCATCGGTGCCGGCCCATTGCTGCGATCAATCAGCGGGCGCGGGCGATGCTTGGCCATCAAACTCCGGCTCCGCGTCGAACAAGTCGTCCTCTGCGCCGATCAGGATCCGGTCTGCCTCCGGCTGAGGCAGCGTCTCGACATCGCGAAGCTTGCGGGCGATGGTGGTGCTCTTCCTGCTTGCATCGTCGAGCGTCTTTCCGACAGCGTCCAGCCTTTCTTTTGTCTTCGCCAGCAGCTCTCCGAATTTGCCGAACTCGGTCTTCACCGCGCCCAGCACGCGCCAGACTTCGGCCGAGCTGTTTTGGATGGCCAGCGTGCGAAATCCCAGTTGAAGGCTGTTCAGCATTGCGGCGAGATTCATCGGTCCCGCCAGCATCACCCGGCAATCCCGCTGCAAGGTTTCCGCCAGCCCCGGCCTGGAGACGGCTTCCGCGTAAAGGCTCTCGGTTGGAATGAACAGGATCGCGAAATCGGTCGTGTGCGGCGGTTCGATGTATTTGTCGCGAATCTTGCGGGCCTCGACCTTGAAGAAATCCTCGAGCGCCTTGCGGCTTTGCTCAACCGCGCCGACATCGGCGCGGTCGATCGCGTCCTGAAGGCGTCGATAGTCTTCGAGCGGAAATTTGCAGTCGATAGGCAGCCAGCACGGTAAGCCGTCCTCGCTGCGTCCCGGAAACTTGATCGCGTATTCGACACTCTCCTTTTTTCCCGGCCGCGTGGCGACGTTTTTCTCGTACTGTCCCGGCGGAAGCATTTCGTCGAGCAGCGCGCCGAGCTGCACTTCGCCCCAGCCTCCGCGGGACTTGACATTGGTCAACACCTTTTTCAGATCGCCAACGCCGGTCGCCAGCGACTGCATCTCTCCCAGACCCTTGTGCACCTGCTCCAAGCGGTCCGACACCATCTTGAACGATTCGCCGAGACGCAAATCGAGCGTTGTCTGCAGCTTTTCGTCGACTGTCGTGCGCATCTGCTCCAGCTTCTGAGCATTGTCGGTCCGCAACAGCTCCAGCCTGCCCTCGATCGTCGCGCGGACCGCCTCCAGCCGCTGCTCGTTGCTCTGGGTGAGTGTGGCAAGTCTCTCGTTCTGCAGGCCGGCATTGTTCGCGAGCTGGTTCTGAAGCGTATGCGCAAACTGCGCGAGATTGCTCGCGAGCTCGTTGCGCGCGTTTTTCGCGTTCTGCGTGGTTTCCGCGCGCGCGTTGGCAAGCTCGGTGCGCAGCTCCCGCTCCAGGCGCTCGTTCTGAGTCCGGATCGACTCCAGCTGCGTCCTCGTCTCACCGGCATTGCCCGCGTTCCGCGCCAGCGCCGCGAGGCGCACCAGGACCACCGCCAGAAGGATCGCGAGCATCGCGATTCCCAGGGCAACGCCCGCCAAAAACCAGGTGGATTCCACGTGGGAAGTTTACGTTGTCAGTGCGAGGACTGCAAAAGTGGCAAGCCAATGACCGCCCACATACTCACCGCTGGCGACGCCTTCGAGGCCGGCGCTCAAATGCGCGCTTGCCGCGGCGGCAGCGGAGCTTGAGCGCGGGTCGCCGGCCGGAAGCGAGTTTGCTATCGCGCGCCAACACCAAGCGCGCGACAGATTGAGACCATCGAGATGCACGATATACGGATCGGTGCGATCGCTGACGATCGCCGGCGCGAACAACGACGAAGGCTCACCCCGTTCGATATCGGGCAGGAAGGCGCCGAGCCACGACGTGAAGGCGTCCGCATCGAGCACCCGGCGCATCAGGTCGACCTCGATCAGGCATGGAGAAAGGAAATCCGCGCCGGAGGGTTCCCACTGCGCCGCTGCGTCGCGATCGGGCAGATACCATTGCCGCGCCTTGGCCAGACACGCGTCGGCCAGTGAAGCGACGTCGCAGGCACGCGCAAAGTCGAGCGCGAACGCAAGCCCGAACGCGCTGTTCGAATGTACGCCGTGGCGGATCGGGTAAGTTGCATAGGGAAGATAGGCGAGGTAGCGCTGCACGAACGCCGATGTCAGCGGCGCCAAGTCGCGTGACCATCGGTGCGCGTCAGCGTCGCTCCAACAGGCAAGCTCCTCGGCCAGCTTCAAGAACCAAGCCCATCCGTACGTTCGCTCGAACGACCGGCTTTCCGGCCGATCAAGGTAGGCTCGCTCCGCATCGATATTTACGGCAGCGAGACGCACGTCGAGCAAGCTTCGAATGGCGGCTGCCTCCGGTAGTCGGGGATGGAGCTTCATTAGCCGCACCAGCAACCAGTGCGCGTGCACGCAAGAATGCCAATCGAAACTGCCGAAAAACGCCGGATGCAGTGCACGCGGCGACGCTAGCGCCGCGGCGTCGGCGATGACGTGATCGAGCTTGGTCGGAAACTCGCGCTCGATGTTCGCCAGCGCGATGCGCGCATAGCGGCTGGCGTCAGGGAGTGAAAGGGTGGCTGACATGACTCGCGGCAGATTGTCGACAAGGCGGTTTTCGCGCGGCGGCTCGCAATCGTCATCGATCGAAGGCGCGATCTGACGGTCTTCGCGCTGCAGATTTTCTGCGGCCTGATATCCATGGTCGTCGGCCTGCTGGCGTTCTACATGAACGGCAACCTGGCCTGGCTGGGGCCGGACCGGCACCACTGATACGATAGTCCCGCAAACGGTCAGGCAGCCTCGCGGCTCGCCCGCTTTCGTTCGTGGGCGATAAGGTGACGCTTGCGGATGCGGATCGACTTGGGCGTGATCTCCACCAGCTCGTCGTCGGCAATGAATTCGACCGCGTATTCGAGCGTGAGCTGAATCGGCGGCGTAAGCGCGATGGCTTCATCCTTGCCGGAAGCACGCACGTTGGTCAGCTGCTTGCCCTTGATCGGATTGACGACCAGATCGTTGTCGCGGCTGTGAATGCCGATCACCATGCCTGTGTAGAGCTTGTCGCCGGGCGACACGAACATGCGGCCCCTCTCCTGCAGCTTCCATAGCGCATAAGCCACCGCCTCGCCACCCTCGGCCGAGATCAGCACACCGTTGCGCCGTTCGGGGATGTCGCCGGAAAGCGGTGAAAAGCCATCGAACACGTGGCTCGCGAGCCCGGTGCCCCGGGTCAGGTTCATGAACTCGCCCTGAAAGCCGATGAGGCCGCGCGCGGGGATTCGATATTCGAGCCGTGTGCGCCCCCGGCTGTCGGATTCCATGTGCACCAGGTCGCCGCGACGCACGCCGAGCGACTCCATCACGGCGCCCTGATGCGCGTCTTCGACGTCGACGGAGAGCTGCTCGAAGGGCTCGCATTGCACGCCGTCGATCTGGCGGATGACGACGCGAGGGCGCGACACCGCCATTTCGTATCCTTCGCGCCGCATGTTTTCGAGCAGGATGGTGAGGTGCAGCTCGCCGCGCCCGAACACCACGAACACGTCTGTGTCGCTTGTGTCCTCGACCCGAAGCGCGACATTCGTCAGTATCTCCTTGGCCAGCCGTTCGCGCAGGTTGCGGCTGGTGACGTACTTGCCTTCCCTGCCCGCCAGCGGTGAAGTATTGACCTGGAATTGCATCGACAGCGTCGGTTCGTCGACCGAGATCATCGGCAGCGCCTCGGGCACGTCGACCGCGGTGATCGTGGTGCCGATGCTCAAGTCGTCGACACCGGTAATCAGAACGATGTCGCCCGCTGCGGCCGACTCGACCGGCACGCGCTCCAGCCCGGAAAAGCCAAGTACCTGTCCGATCCTGGACCGTGTGCTCGCCTCGCTGCCGTGAAGGACCATCACTTCCTGCCCCGGCACCAGCCGGCCGCGGCGGATGCGGCCGATGCCGAGACGGCCGACGTAGCTGGAATAATCGAGCGCGCTGATCTGCAGCTGCAGCGGTCCCTCGGGATCGCCGCCCGGCGCCGGAATCCGCGCCAGAATGGTCTCGAACAGCGGCCGCATGTCGGTGCCCTGCGTCATCGGGTCGAGCGATGCGTAGC
>JALZAO010000185.1 GCA_030948305.1 Pseudomonadota bacterium | reverse complement strand
ACCGTGGACTCATCAGGAACGCGCAGGTACTCGGTCGCGAAGACGATGCCGTTCAGCTGCACGAAATCAGCACCGTGCATGGCTTGGGCAAGTGACATCATGTAGGTCTTCATCCGATAGTCCAGGCAGCTTGAGAGAAGCCACCGTAACCCTTAGATGTGGCCAAGCTCGACAGGTTCAAGTCCGGGACAACATCGGGGTGCCGATTGCAGGCCTTATCCGGGACCCGCGTCCTCCCCATGGGACTGCCAGGCAACTCCTAAGCGACTAGATCGCGGACAAAGTTCGGCAGCGCCATGGACGCGCGGTGCACCTCGCCGTTGTAGTACTGCAGATCGCGAATGCCTCGGGTCGCAATGCGGCGATTGGCCTCCAGCGGCGTCAGGTAGGCGGGATTGAGCGTCGGCGACGCACAGGCCATCATCCAAAGGCCACCGTAGAGCGGTATGGAAACGAGATAAGGGATGACGACTGAAAAGACCGCGCGCAGATTGGCCATCGCGGCGCGTACCCGCTCCGGATGCGCCACCGGGGATGCAATATGCAGCGTCATCGCGCCGGTGGGATTGAGGCGGGCGGCGCATGTCCGATAGAACTCGGCGCCATACAGCGGTTCCGACGCTCCACCCGGATCGGTGAGGTCGAGCACGATGAGATCGTAGGTGTCCGTGGCGCCGCGCACGAAAGCGAGGCCGTCCTCGACCTTCACCGTCAGTCGGGGGTCCAATAGCGCGCCATGATGGACCTCGGTAAAATATTTGCGCGCAATGTCGAGCACCGCAAGATCGATCTCGACCAGGGTTACCGACTTTATCGTTTGATACTTGAGCAGCTCCTCGGCCGAACCGCCGTCGCCGCCGCCGATGATCAGCGCGGTCTTGGGCGCGGGATGGGTGATCGCCGCGACGTGAACGAGATTTTCATGATAGAAAAACTCGTCCTTTTCGGACGTCATCAGATGTCCGTCGAGACGGAACAGCTTTCCGAACGATTTGGTGTCGTGGACTTCGACCGTTTGATACGGTGTCTGGAAGCGCTCGAACTCGCGCGAGGAGCGGACGAAAAACCCGGAATCGTCGGTCAGATATTCGGTCAGAACGCCCGGCTGAAGGTCGCCGGGCGGTACATCATCAGGCATCGCGGCCCCCGCGGTGGATCGCCTGAAATTTGACACGCTTCGGTTTCATCGCGTCCTGCATCGCACGCAGCAAGCGTTCCGCCTTGGCCGAATTGTCGGTCGTGTAGTTACAAACGTAAACATCGATGGTCACGAAACCGTGTTCCGGCCAGGTGTGAATGGCAAGATGCGATTCAGCAAGAAGCACCGTGCCGGTGACGCCCGCGGGCTCGAATTGGTAAAAGCTGTCCCCGACAATAGTCATCCCGGAAGCTTCGGACGCGCGGAGGCATAGCGTTCGCAACGGCTGGACGTGCGTCATCTCCGGGCTATCCGCCGCGCAGCCGTACCATTCTCCGAGCAGGTGGATGCCGTCCATTGTTGCGTTCTCCCGCGAGCGGTCGTCCCGTCGTTGTTGCGCAATCTTGCTCGCCGCTTGGGCGAGGTGAGCGAACCGATCCGGCTAAACTCGCTATTATTGCCCAAATTCGATGGCTAGGCGATAATTTTACCCCTTTGCAGTACCGTCTGCCCGTCGTGCGCATCCGCGCCTTCGCCCCGCGTTCATCCATGACTATCCCGCTTTCCGAAGAAGAGCGCGTGGCGCCCGAAACGCAATGCGAGCCGCCAATGGTCGCGACCACGGTTTGTGACAGCGCGATGCTCGCCGATAGCGTGCGCGCGCTAGCGATGGACGGGGTGCAGGCTGCGAATTCGGGCCATCCTGGAATGCCATGGGAATGGCGGAAATTGCCGTCGCCTGTATCGGGCAAGCGTTCTACCTGCGGGCGTGCCACGGGTCGCGGTCGAGGCGAGTCCGCGCCGGCGGGAGCGCTGTTCAAACATTTCGGCTTTACCGTCGAGCATGTTGCCGCCCCCGTGAGGCGGGTGGTGGAATGAGTCGCGCGAGCGATTGCCAAGCGTATCAAGGAGAATAGAGAATGAGCATCAAAGTCGCGATCAACGGTTACGGCCGCATCGGCCGAAATATCCTGCGTGCCCACTACGAAGGCGCGGGTACGGCCAAGCGCCGGCACGATCTAGCGATCGTCGCCATCAACGATCTCGGCAGCCCGGAGACCAACGCGCACCTGACACGCTACGACACGACGCACGGAAAATTCCCGGGAAAGATCGAGGTGGACGGCGACGCGATGGTGGTCAACGGCGATCGCATCAAGGTGCTGGCGCAGCGCAACCCGGCCGAGCTTCCCTGGGGCACGCTGGGCGTCGACGTGGTGCTCGAATGCACGGGCCTGTTCACAACCAAGGAAAAAGCGTCCGCGCATCTCAAGGGCGGGGCCAAAAAAGTGATCATCTCGGCGCCCGGCGGGAAGGATGTCGACGCGACGATCGTCTTCGGCGTCAACCACCAGACACTCAAGGCCGCACACACCGTTATCTCGAACGCGTCGTGCACGACCAACTGCCTGGCACCCCTGGTCAAGCCGCTGCACGACAAGATCGGCGTCGTCAACGGCCTGATGACGACCATACACTCGTATACCAACGACCAGGTGCTGACCGACGTCTATCACGAAGACCTGCGCCGAGCGCGTTCGGCGACGATGAGTATGATTCCGACCAAGACCGGCGCCGCGGCCGCCGTCGGTCTCGTGCTCCCGGAACTGAACGGCAAGCTCGACGGTTACGCCATACGCGTGCCGACCATCAATGTCTCCATCGTCGATCTTTCTTTTGTCGCGGCGCGCGACACGAACGTGGACGAAGTCAACGCCATCATGAAATCGGCCTCTGAATCCGGGCCGCTGGCGGGACTCTTGGGTTACAACACCGCTCCTCTGGTTTCGATCGATTTCAATCACGACGCGCGTTCCTCGGTGTTCGATGCGACACTCACCAAGGTCTCCGGAAGGCTGGTCAAGGTGTCTTCCTGGTATGACAATGAATGGGGCTTTTCCAATCGCATGCTGGACACGACGATGGCGTTGATGGCGGCCCGCTAGTCACAATAGTAGAACGCCATGCCCAATCTCTTTACCGCACATCCGTCCTCCGTGGACGAAACCTACGCCGAGCATGGCCGCTTCGCCCTGCGCTTCGGCGCGCGCATGACGATGGGCGGGCTCGCGGCGATGGTGCACGCCCTCTTTCCATTTCTGTTCGTCACCGCCGCCAGCCGTGCGCTCGACAAGTTGAACGCTCTGCGTGCCGGGGGCGCGCGGCCTCCGGTATCGCCCGAGCGCTCCGACTGACTGTCTACTCAGTGTGCAACTAAGCGCCTGCTTTCGCCAAAGATTCCGGCCATGCCTTTCACTCGGTTCTCCGACACGACGCTTGCGGGAAAACGCGTATTCATTCGCGCCGATTTGAACGTTCCGCAGGACGACAAGGGCAACATCACCGACGACACCCGCATCCGCGCCTCGGGTCCCTGCATCAGACAAGCGATCGATGCCGGCGCGCGGGTAATGGTGACTTCGCATCTCGGACGGCCCGAGGAAGGACAATGGACCGAGAAGGATTCGCTGGCGCCGATCGCCACGCGCCTGTCGCAACTGCTGCATATCGAAGTGCCATTGGTGCGGGATTGGGTCGACGGTGGCGCGTGGCTGGAGGCGCTTCGGCCCGGCCAGGTTGTGTTGCTGGAGAACTGCCGTTTCAACGTCGGCGAAAAGCAAAACAGCGACGACCTGGCGAAAAAAATGGCGGCGCTGTGCGACGTCTATGTCAACGACGCATTCGGGACGGCGCATCGCGCGGAGGCCTCGACCTACGGCATCGCCAAATATGCACCGGTCGCCTGCGCCGGCCCTCTCTTGTCGGCCGAGCTCGATGCGTTGGGAAAGGCGCTGGCGCATCCGGCCCGACCGCTGGTGGCCATCGTCGCCGGCTCCAAGGTATCGAGCAAGCTGTCGGTACTGACCCATCTCGCGGCCAAGGTCGACGCCCTCATTGTCGGCGGCGGCATCGCGAACACCTTTCTGCTCGCGGCCGGCGGCCGCATCGGCATCTCGCTTGCCGAACCCGGCCTCGTGGGCGAGGCACAGGGCATCCTCGAAGCGTTTCCGGGTAAGGTCCCGATACCCATCGATGCGGTCGTGGCCAAGGAATTATCCGCAACCGCGACGCCGGCACTGAAGGCGATCTCGGATATCGGCGTCGACGATATGATCCTGGACATCGGCCCGCAGACCGTGCTGGCATTGAAGACGATTATTGCCAAGGCGGGAACGATCGTCTGGAATGGCCCCGTCGGCGTCTTCGAGAT
>JALZAO010000184.1 GCA_030948305.1 Pseudomonadota bacterium | reverse complement strand
GAGCGGGATCGGCCAGCGGAGGGGAGGCCAGCGCCCGCGTGCGAATCCGCTTCGGAGTCGCTCCGCCAGTCGTTGCGGGGGCGCCCCGGAGCGTTGGCCGAGGGACCCGCGGAGCGGGATCGGCCAGCGGAGGGGAGGCCAGCGCCCGCGTGCGAATCCGCTTCGGAGTCGCCCCGCCAGTCGTTGCGGGCGCCTTCGGGGATATACACCGCCTCCACGGCATTGCCGCCGCCGACGTCGAGCAGCCACTTGCGTGTGCCGTCGCTGGCGATCGAGTCGCGCACGACCAGAGGAGCGCGGATCTCGGCATCGTTTATCAGCGCATCGCGGGTGCTCCTGGCCAGATCGGTCATCGACTCGACGCGGTCGGCAAGCGCGTGATGAATCCAGCGCAGCGCTTGCTTGGCGCGAAACGGCTTGTCGCCCCGCTCGGCGAAAAATGCAGACATCGCCGATTGATCGAAGTCGAGCAGGTTGATCATACGAAAGCTCAGCGCAGCAGCGCGATTATCGAGCAAGGAGGCATGGCTTTTATCCGATACTCGCCGATGCGTCTCAACGCTTCCCGGCGTCGATGGTCAGCGCCGGGAAGAAGTATGTAATTTCCAGCTTGGCGGTTTCCAGCGCATCCGAGCCGTGGACCGCGTTGTGGTCGATCGATTCTGCAAAATCGGCGCGGATTGTTCCGGACGCAGCCTTTTGTGGATCGGTCGCACCCATCAGCTCCCGATTCAAGGCGATCGCGTTTTCGCCTTCGAGCACCTGGATCATCACCGGACCCGAGCTCATGAAGTCGACCAGGCCGCCGAAAAAGGGCCGCGCGCGGTGAACCGCATAAAAGCCTTCCGCTTCATCGCGGGACAGCCGTGTCATCCTGGCGGCGACGATTCTAAGCCCCGCGCTCTCGAAACGAGTATAGATCGCTCCGATGACATTTTTGGCAACCGCGTCCGGCTTGATGATGGAAAGAGTGCGTTCTACCGCCATTCCCGGGCTCCAAACAAGATAAAGGCAATAAATCGAGGAAATTCAAGATTATATCATGAGTCGGACGACCGCTTGCGGGGCATGCGCGCCCAAAACGCGCTCGGGGGCAGGGGCCAAAAGCCAAGGCGAAGCGACACCGCCTTGGCAAGCAAACATGGATTTTGAGCAGGCCTCGCGCCTGCAAACCCGGCGGCGCGATTCGAGTCCGGTCACCGGCAGCGCCGGCTGTCTCGTTCAGCGCATCATGCCCAGCGCCTGGGGTAGCCAGATCGAAAGCGCCGGCCAGTAGGTCACGATGACCAGGAACACCAGCATCGTCAGCAACCATGGCCAGACGGCGATCGTCAACTCGGTGATGCCCATTTTGGTGATGCCGCTGGCGACATACAGATTCAGTCCGACAGGCGGGTGGCACATGCCGATTTCCATATTGACGGTCATGATGATGCCGAAGTGCACCGGATCGATGCCCAGCTTTATCGCCACCGGGAACAGTATCGGCGCCATGATGAGCACGATCGACGACGGCTCCATCACGTTGCCCGCGAGCAGCAACAGCACATTGACGAACAGCAGGAAGGCAATCGAGCCAAGACCTTTGTCGAGCATCCACTGCGCCATGATCTGCGGAATCTGCTCGGAGGTCATCAGGAACGAGAACATCACCGCGTTGGTGATGATGTAGAGCAGCATCGCGCTCATGTTGGCCGAGTCGAGCAGCACCTTCGACACTTTCCTGAGCGTCAGGTCCTTGTAAACGAAGACCGCGACGAAAAACGCGTATACCGCGCTCATCGCGGCAGCTTCGGTCGGCGTGAAGATGCCGCTATAAATGCCGCCGATGACGACGACGATGAGCATCAGTCCCCAGATGCTGTCGCGGAAAGTGCGGAAGCGCTCGCCCCAGGATGCTTTCGGCAGCCGCGGATAATTGTTCTTGCGCGCGCGCCACCACGTGGTGAGGCCGAGCATGGTGGCGAGCATCAATCCGGGAATCACGCCGGCCATGAAAAGCTGGCCGACGGAGGTGTTGGTGGCGACCGAATACATCACCATCACGATGGAGGGCGGTATCAGGATGCCCAGCGCACCCGAGGTGGTGATCACTCCGGCGCCGAATTGCTTGGGGAAGCCCTGCTTGATCATCGCCGGAAGGATGATCGAGCCGATGGCCACCACCGTCGCCGGCGAGGAGCCTGAGACGGCGGCAAACAGTGCACATGCCATCACGCCGGCAAGGGCGAGGCCGCCATGCCAGTGGCCGACCATCGAGGACGCGAACGCGATCATTCGCCTGGCGACGCCGCCGTGAGTCAGGAAATTGCCGGCAAGGATAAAGAACGGGATCGCCATGATCTCGAAGCGCTCGATGCCGGTGAAGAGCTTCAGCGCCACCGAGGTGATTGGCACCGTGGTCATCGTGAACAGGAACGTGAGTACGGTAAGGCCGAGCGAGATCGAAACCGGCATTCCCGTCAGCATCAACCCGAACAGCAGCAGGAAAATGATCAGCGGCGTCGGAATGTTCAAGCCCATCGCGAAGCCCAGCATCGGCAGGACCACCATCGACGCGGGAAGCGCAGCGATCAAGCGCATGGAGCCCTTTATGATTGGCCTCCGCGCTTGGCGTCGGCCGGGTGCAGGTTGTCTTTCAGGGCGTAGGGAATGAGGTCGTTCTCGTTGATGTCATCGATCCCCTCGACATGGCCGTGATCGTGGTGCGGCAGCTCACCGGTCTTGTAAAAGGTCCAGGCCACCTGCAAAAACCGGAAGCACATCAGATACGAACCCAGGGGAATACAGAGATAGACGATCCACAACGGCAGCTCCAGGTCCGCCGAAACCTGATCGGTGTGGCCGATGGCCCAGACGTAATTGGCGCCCAGCGTGCCGACGATGATAGTGAACGTCGCCCCGGAGAGCAGGCCGAACAGCACGTACTTGCGACGCAGGCTGTCGGGAAGGCGGTTGATCAGCACGTCGACACCGACGTGGATTCCCGTTCGCACGCCGTACGCGGCGCCGAACTTGGCCATCCAGATGAACATGTAGATGCAGAGCTCTTGCGCCCAGGAAAGGTTGATCGCGAGCAGCCAGTCCTGCACCACCGGGATCGACAGCCCTGCCGCGTAGCGATGCACGACGGCGATGAAAACGATGATCGTCGCGGCAGCTATCAGGAAGGCGATTAGCCATTCCTCGAGGTGATCAAGAAACTTGAGCATCCCGCTCCTTCCAAGAGCGCGCTCGTTGAAGCGCTTGCGAACATGAAAACGCCACTGCCGGGACTGGCGCCGACAGTGGCGTTGCGATCATACGCGCCGTACAGCTTACGGCTTGAAGCCGGTTTCTTTGTACACCGACTGGATGATGTCTTTGCCGATCCGGCTCTCCTGGTCACGGTGAACGCCGACCAGCGCTTTTTTCCAGGCGGCCTTTTCGTCGGGCGAAAGCGTGATGATTTGCGTTCTGCCGGACTTCTTGACGCCCTCGAGCGCATCGTCATTCTCCTTCTTGGCGATATCATTGGCGTACTTGGTAGTGTCCTTCATCGCACTTTCGAGTGCGCTGCGGATGTCCGCCGGAAGACCGTCCCAGAATTTCTTGTTGACGATCACCGCGTACTCGATCACGCCATGGTCGGTCATGGTCAGGTACTTCTGCACTTCGTGCATCTTCTGGGTATAAAAATTTGACGGCGGATTCTCGGTGCCGTCGACGACACCGGTCTGGAGCCCCTGGTAGACCTCCGAGAACGCCATCTTCTGCGGTATCCCGCCGAGTGCTCGGATCTCCGCTTCGAGGACGTTCGATGACTGTATGCGCATCTTCAGCCCCTTGACATCCCCGGGCGCCTTCAGCGCCTTGTTGGCGCTGAAATCCTTGAAGCCGTTGTCCCAGTACGCCAGGCCCAGGATGCCCTTGCTCTCAAGCTTCTGGAACAGCTGTTTTCCGACCGGCCCTTCGGTGATCTTGTGCAACTCCGCGAACGAATCGAAGATATAGGGCAGGTCGAACACTTCGAACTCGCGCGCACCCAGCGGGCCGAATTTCGCGACCGACGGCGCCAGCATCTGCACCGACCCGAGCTGCAGCGCTTCCATTTCCTCGCCGTCCTTGTACAGCTGGCTGTTGGGGTAGATCTCGACCTTCACGCGACCCTTGGTGCGTTCTTCGGCGAGCTTCTTGAAATACTCGGAGCCCTTGCCCTTGGGCGTGTCTACGGCGACGACGTGACTGAATTTGATGACGATCGGCTGTTGCGCCGATGCGCTGCCGAACGCAAGTATCGCCGCGGCGGCGAGTGCGAGGGAAAATCGGAACTTCATCGATGCCTCCAATGAGAACGAACGGGACGTTGTTAACG
>JALZAO010000008.1 GCA_030948305.1 Pseudomonadota bacterium | reverse complement strand
ATCGAGAAGGGCAAGCTTCTGAAAAGGATCGTCGTCATCGGCAAGCGCGATGAAGGAGCCGGAAGGACCGAGCTCAAAACCGCGCTGCCCTCGGGCATGCTCATTCTCGCGTCTCGCTTCGACAACTTGAAAGACGGCGCGCCGGCGATGGTCCGCGCTCCCGGACGCGAGAAGGAAAAGGCGGAGAAGCCGGAAAAGGCCGCCGCGGCGGCGGGCCCGGTCGCGCATTAAGGGCCGTCGTCCAAGGACCGCAACAAGGCCCGCAAGGAGACTACGCGATGTGGATCACCCGAGTATCGATCAACAACCCGGTGTTTGCGACCATGGTGATGATCGGCATCGCCGTTCTCGGTCTGTTCTCCTACAACCGTCTGCGGGTCGAGCAGATGCCGGATGTGAGCCTGCCTTTCGTGCTGGTGCTCACGAACTATCCTGGCGCCTCGCCCGAGGTGGTCGAGGCGGACGTCACCAAGCCTCTCGAATACGCGATCAATACGGTCGCCGGCGTGAAGCTGATCCGGTCCAATTCGCGCGAAGGGCGCAGCGAAGTCTTTGCCGAATTCCGCATGAGCACGGAAATGATGCGCGCGGTGCAGGACGTGCGCGACAAGATCGCCCAGACGCGGCCGAGCTTTCCTCGCGACGTGAAGGACCCGCTGGTCGTGCGCGCCGATCAGGAGAATACGCAGCCGGTGGTGTCGATTGCGGTGCTGTCGAAAACCGTCGGCTTGCGTGACTTGAGCTCGCTGACCGATCAGACGATCGTCAAAGGTCTCGAGAACGTTCCGGGCGTGGCACGGATCGACATCAATGGCCGTGTGACCCGGCAGATTCTGGTCGAGATCAAGCCTCAGGCGCTCACCGCGCTGGGCTTGAGCGTCGATCAGGTGGTCAACGCCATTCGCGCCGCCAACCAGGACGTGCCGGCCGGCCGCATCACGCGAGGCGCGACCGATTCGATCGTGCGGGTCGAGGGCAAGATCAAGGACCCGTTGCAGTTCGGACGGATCATCGTCGCGCAGCAGGGAGGTGCGCCGATCTATCTGACCCAGGTCGCGGCGGTTATCGACGGTGAGAAAGAGCAGGAGTCGATCTCGCGCATCAACGGCCGTCCGGCGATCACACTCGATCTTCAGAAAGCGCAGGACGCGAACATCGTCGACACGGGACGAGGCGTGACCGAAGCGGTGGCGCTACTCAAGCAGCGCCTGCCGGCCGAAGTCGAGCTGCGCGTGGTCAATTCCGCCGCCGATTCGGTCGAGCGCAGCGTCAATCGCGTCAAGGAAACGATCATCGAAGGCGCGATGCTCACGGTGCTCATTGTCTTTCTGTTCCTGCACAGCTGGCGCAGCACCATCATCACCGGGCTCACGCTGCCGATCTCGGTGATCGCGACTTTTATTGCGCTCTATGCGTTCGGCTTCACGCTCAATTTTCTGACGCTGATGGCCTTGAGCCTGTGCATCGGGCTCCTGATCGACGACGCGATCGTCGTGCGCGAGAATATCGTGCGCCACCTGGGTCTGGGCAAAACGCACGAGATTGCGGCACGCGAGGGCACCGACGAGATCGGCCTGGCGGTAATGGCGACGACGTTTGCCATCGTCGCGGTGTTCGTCCCGATCGCCTTCATGAGCGGCATCATCGGCCGCTTTTTCTTCCAGTTCGGACTGACCGTCGCGGTGGCCGTGCTGGTCTCGCTGTTCGTGAGCTTCACCCTCGACCCCATGCTTTCATCGATCTGGCGCGATCCGCCACGGTCGCGCTTTTCGCGACTGCCGTGGCTGGGTGCCTTCATGGAGGGCGTGGAGCGGGGCATCGAGTGGATCCATCGCGTCTACGGACGGATCCTCGAATGGGCGCTGATGCATCGGATCAAGGTGATCCTTATCGCGCTGGTGAGTTTTTTCGCGAGCTTTCTCGTCGTGCCGCTGGTCGGCACCGAATTCATACCCGAGACCGACCAGGGTTTTCTATCGCTGCGCCTGAACACGCCGGTGGGATCGAGCCTCGAATACACCGACGGCAAGGTGCAGCAAGTCGAGGAAGTGCTCAAGGGAATTCCCGAGGTTGCACTGGCGATGACCACCATCGGCACCGAAGAGGGGCGCAACTACGCCCGGGTCAACCTCAAGCTGACCGAGCTCGCTGACCGGAGCCGCTCGCAGAAAGAGGTCGAGCGTGCGATCCGCAAGGCCCTAAAGCCCGTTCCCGGCATCGAGTTGAGCTTTGGCTTCGATCGCGCGGTATGGGTGAATCTGCTTGGGCCCGACCCGGCGACGCTGACGGCGTTGATCAACGACTTTGCGCTGAAGGTCGGCAAGGTTCCCGGCATCGCCGACATGGAAACGTCGGAAAAGGCCGCCAATCCTGCGCTGTCGATTCGCCTCAACAACGACGCCGCGTCCGATCTCGGCATCTCGGTGCAGCAGGTCGGCGCGACGGTGCGGCCGCTCCTCGCCGGAGACACGGTGACTTACTGGCTCGCCCCCGATGGGCAGAACTACGAGGTCAACGTGCAACTTTCCAAGGACCGGCGGCAACTGGTGTCGGACCTGGGCAATCTGTACCTGACCAGCAACCGCGTCGGACCGGAAGGGCACCCACGGATGGTGCCTCTGCGGCAGGTCGCCGAAATCGTCGAGACGACCAGCCCGCAGATCATCAAGCGCCAGGATCTTCAGCGGCGCGTTGCTCTCTACGCCAACACCGAGGGACGACCCTCGGGCGACGTCAACGCCGACGTGGCCCGCATCATCAAGGAGACGACGCCGACCCTGCCTCCCGGATATCGCTTCGACGTCGGCGGCCAGGCGAAGGAAATGCAGGAGTCGTTCCAGGCGGCGCTCGCGGCGCTCGGCCTCGCCGTCATTTTCATCTACCTGATACTTGCGTCGCAGTTTGCGAGCTTCACGCAGCCGGTGGCGATCATGGCGTCGCTGCCATTTTCGCTGATCGGCGTATTTCTCGCGCTGCTGCTGACGGGAACGACGTTGAACCTGTTCTCGATCATTGGTTTCATCATGCTCATGGGACTGGTGACCAAGAACGCGATTTTGCTGGTCGATTTCGCCAACCGCGCGCGGCGCGGCGGGCAAAGCCTGCACGATTCGCTATTGCGCGCGGGCCAGGTTCGCTTGCGCCCGATCCTGATGACCACCGCGGCGATGATCGGCGGCATGACGCCCCTGGCACTCGGGCTGGGGGAAGGCGGCGAGACGCAAGCGCCGATGGGCCGCGCAATCATCGGTGGCGTGATCACGTCGACGCTCCTGACGCTGGTCGTCGTTCCGGTGATTTATACCTATCTGGACGCCTGGGCCGAACGGCGAAAGAGACGGCGCGCTGCTCGTCTTTCCGCCGCTGCCGCTGCGCCTGCACCCGGCGATTGACGTGCGATAATGGGATGGCCGACAAGAATCAATAATCGATAGCCGATTCGCGGGCCTGGACACAACCCGGGCTGCCTTTCAAGCACGATTTGCACGGACGCGCGGTCCGGCCATGTTGCGGAACGTCGGAACGTGCGCGCAGGTCCCGCGGCCAGCGTCACGCGACGACGGTATCAGCCCGACGCAGTTTTTTGTTCCGTGCGATCACGAGGCAGGTATGGACTTCGAGCAGGCACGTTTCAACATGGTGGAGCAGCAGATTCGCACCTGGGAGGTTCTCGACCAGGAGGTGCTCGATCTGTTGTTCGAGGTGAGGCGCGAAGACTTCGTTCCGCTCGCCTATCGCTCGCTCGCGTTCGCCGACCTTGAAATCCCGATCGGCGACGGCGAGCGTATGTGGACTCCCAAAATGGAAGCGCGCGTGCTGCAGGAGCTCGATCTCAAGGCGAATGAGGAGGTGCTGGAGATCGGCACCGGAAGCGCCTACCTGACCGCGCTTCTTGCGCGTAGCTGCGGCGTCGTTACCAGCGTCGATATCCATGAAAGATTCGTTCTCGAGGCGCGACCGAAGCTCGCGCGTGCGGGTATCGGCAACGTCAAGCTGGCGGTCGGAGACGGCTCTCGAGCCTGGGGCAGCGAGCTTTACGAAGCGATCGTGCTCAGCGGTTCGACGCCGGTGCTCCCCGAGTCATGGCTCAAACAGCTCAGGCCGGGCGGACGCATTTTTGCCGTCGTCGGCGACGCGCCGGCGATGAGCGCGCGCATGGTGCGTTGGGAAGCGCCGGGGGCGATCGTCAGTGAAGATCTTTTTGAAACGGTCATCGCCCCGCTGCAGAACGCGGCGCAACCCCAGCGGTTCGTGTTTTGAGCGCCGCGGCCGAGGTGACTGTCCCGGGTTTCGCGGAGGCCGCGGCGCGCGACGTTCAAAATCTTGCGCGCGCGCTGCGCCGCACCCGAAGTGCCGGCCTTCTGATGGGAACCGCGAAGATGTTGAAATGCACGCTTGCGATCCTGATCGCGATGGCAATGTCGGCGTCACCCTCGGTCGCAGCCGCGGAGGACCTGATTCAGATTTATCGTGACGCGCTCACCAGCGACCCCGTGCTCGCATCGGCCCGTGCCTCGCGGGAGGCGACCCAGGAGCTCGTGCCGCAGGCCCGCGCCGGTTTGCTGCCGGCGGTCAACCTGGTGGCGAATGCGGGCGTGGAGGATTTCCACGATCGCCTTCACACCGATCCAACAGCGACGTTTCACAACAGGTTTCCCAATTACGCCTATACAGTCTCGGCCAGCCAACCGCTCTATCGGCCGCAAAACACTATCGCGCTCAACCAGGCCAGGCAGCAGGTGGGGCAGGGCGACTACATCCTCGCGTCGACGCAGCAGGATCTCATCGTCCGCGTGATACAGGCTTATCTCGACGTCCTGCTGGCGCGATTCAACATCGAGCTGACCGAGAGCCAGAAGGCCGCGGTGAGCGAGAACCTGGCCCAGGCCAAGCGCAATTTCGAAGTCGGCACCGCAACGATCACCGATACCAACGACGCGCAGGCCAAGTACGATCAGATCGTCGCCCAGGAGATATCGGCACGCAACGACCTGGACAACAAACTCGCGGCGTTGCGCGCCATCATCGGGCGGGGGCCGAGCGATCTGAAGGGATTCACCGGAAAGTTTCAGCCCGAGATGCCGGTCCCCAACACGCTCGAGCCATGGGTGGCAAAAGCGATTCAGGAGAATTATCAGGTCCGCATCGCACAGGCGAACCTGGATATCGCGACGTTGGAGGTCGACCGGCAGCGAGCCGGGCACCTTCCGACGCTGGACCTGGTCGCGAGCTTCAACCAGGGCTACGCCGGGGGATTGGCGTCGGCTTCGTCGGGGGGCTCGTTCGCCAGCGAAACGCGTATTGGCGTGATCGGATTGCAATTGAGCGTTCCGCTCTATCAGGGTGGCGCGGTTAGCTCGCGCGTCCGCCAGGCGATCGCGAATCAGGAAAGGGCGCGCCAGGATCTTGAAACCGCGCGCCGCAGCGCGCAATTGCTCGCGCAGACCTCGTTTTCAGGGGTCACCAACGGCGTCGCACAAGTCAAGGCCTTCGAACAGGCGCTCGCTTCGGCTCAGGTGTCGTACGATTCCAACAAGCTCGGCCTGGAGGTCGGCGTAAGAACCAATCTCGACGTACTTAATCAGCAACAGCAGGTATTTCAGACGCGGTTCAACTTGGCGCAGTCCTACTACAATTTCATCATCAACCATCTGCGGCTCAAACAAGCCGTCGGTACGCTGACCGATGCCGATGTGGAAGAGATCAATCGCGATCTGGGAGCGTAGTCCTTCGAGGACCAGCGACGGTCGCCGCCAAGGCGACCTGTGGCTGCAGCCAGTTCCAGAGTCGTTGCACCGCGCCCTGATGCGCGGCGTGAAAGGCTCGCGCGGCGTCACCCATCGCCTGGCGGCTCGACGGGTCGGATAAGAGATCGCAAACCGCGCGGGCCATGGCATCGGCATCGGTGACGAGGCGGGCAGCGCCCGCGGCGATCGCGCCGGCCGTTGCCTCGGCAAAATTGAAGGTGTGCGGCCCGATCAGCACCGGTATCCCGAGCGCGATCGGCTCGATCAGATTCTGACCGCCCAGCGGCAGCAGGCTGCCGCCGACAAAAGCCACGTCGGCCGCGGCATAGTACGCCGACATCTCTCCCATCGAATCGCCGAGCACGATGCCGATATCGGCGGGTACCGCCGTATTTTCGCTGCGTCGGACGAATGGCACGCCGCGCGACCGCAACAGGTCTGCGACGATCGCGAATCGGTCCGGATGCCGGGGCACGATAACCAGTAGCGAGCCCGCCGGCATCGGTATCCGCGCGATGGCGTCGAGAATGAGCGCTTCCTCGCCGTCGCGGGTGCTGGCGGCCATCCAGATGGGACGGGACGCGCCGAATCGCAGCCTGAATTCGGCACCGAGCGTCAGCGCGTTTTCGGGAATGCTGACGTCGTACTTCAGGTTGCCCGTGACAATGGGTGCCGGCGCGCCGAGCTCGGCAAGACGCGCGGCGTCGGCGGGCGATTGCGCCGCCACACCGCGCAATCGCCGTAGCATCGGTCGGGTCAGCGACGGAAAGCGCGCGTAGCTTTCTGCCGAGCGTTCCGACATCCGGGCATTGACCAGGAACAGTGGAACGTCCTGGCGGTGCGCCTCTGCGATCAGATTGGGCCACAGCTCGGTCTCTAAGAGGAAGCCGGCGGCGGGGCGAAAATGCGCCAGAAAGCGATTGACCGCAAACGGAACGTCGTAAGGCAGCCACGCCTGGACAACACCTTCGTCGAACAGCTCGCGTCCCGCTTCGCGTCCGGATGCGGTCATGTGCGTGAGCAGTATCATCGCTTCGGGATAGGTGCTCTTCATGCGCTGCACCAGCGGCAGCGCGGCCCGCGTCTCGCCGACGGAAACGGAATGCACCCAGAGTACGGGCGTCGAAAACGCAGCGGAACGATAGCGCCCGAAGCGTTCGCCGATTCCAATCCGATACAGCGGCTCGCGCCGGCCTCGCCACCACAATCGAAGCGGAAGCAGCGGCAAAGCCGCGGAACCGACCAGCGTGTAGAGTGCTCTCGCAGGTTCCATGAAACGTTTCGCGGTCAGCCGGATGTGCGACGCAGGATCGCGGCAGCGGCGGAGATGACCTCTTCCGGCGAGGGGACCGGTCCTGTTCCGCCAATGTCGCGGGCGTGCCCGCCGACGCGGGCGACGCCGGCCAGTTCGGGGTCGGTGGCGACGAACAGGGCAATGGTCGATACGCCGAGCGCCGCGGCAAGATGCACCAATCCCGTGTCCACGCCACAGACGAGATCGGCGCGAGCGAGCAGCGACGCGGTCTCCGACAATGTCTGCCGTGCGACAGCGCGAGCGCCGACAATGCCGTGCGCGAGCCGTTCGCTGCGCGCGGCCTCGGCGGCATTTCCCGACGGCAACAAAACGGCCATGCCTCCTTTCGCAAAATGCGCGATAAGGCTTCGCCAATGCGCCTCCGGCCAAAGCTTGTCGTCGCGGCTGGTGGAGTGAACGAAAACAGAGAACGGCGACGGCGGCGATTGACCTGGCGGTGCGACCGATAGGCCAAAGCGGGGGGGGCCGACGGGTTCGTATCCCAAAGCCTTGCCAGCGAGTTCACGGCAGCGATCGATCAGATGCTGGCGCGGCGGGATGCGGTGCTTGCGTCGATAGGCGAACGTTGCGGCGGGTTCGCGGATGCTCGCGCGGTCAGGTCCGTGCACCGCGCCACGCGCAAGCCAGCCGATCAACGCGCCCTTGACCTGCTCCTGCAAGTCCAGCACTACGTCGTAATGCCGTGCCCTCAGCGTGCCGCGAAAGTCGGCGATCTCACGCCAGGTCGCGCGTGCCAGCAGCGCATGGCGCCACCGTCGCAAAGACACCGGGATGACCGCACGGACTTCGCGATTCAACGCCACCAGCTCGACAAACATCTCCTCTGCGACCCAGTCGACGCTCATGCCGGGGCGATGCTGCCTGATATCGCGAACCACCGGCAACGCGTGCACGATATCGCCGAGCGACGATGGGCGGACGATCAGCACGCTGCTCATCGCATGCCGTGCGCGGCGCTGTCGATAGCGGAGTCGGACGCGGCTCGCCCCGCGGTTGCGGTTGGCTGGATCACGGCCAGGTTTGAACGTAGAATAAGCGGCGCATTCCGGCCGTATCGTGACGACTGAGGTGAACCTCTGCGCGGAAAGCGAAGACCGAGGCGCCTTCACGTTAGACGCGATGTCCGACCCGCTTTCTCCGCTTGCCCTGACCCTGGTGGTGATCACTCGTGACGCCGGCGAGACCCTCGCCGAATGTCTGGGCTCGGCTCGATTTGCGTCGCAAATGATCGTCGTCGACTCGGGCAGTGGCGATGATACCGCAGAAATCGCGCGCAGCCGCGGCGCTGTGGTCATCGAGCAGGAGTGGATGGGATTCGGGCCGCAGAAGAACTTCGCCGTCGCGCAGGCGGCGAATGACTGGGTGCTCTGCCTGGACGCGGACGAATGCATCTCGCCGGAGTTGGCGCGTGCCATCCATTCGGCGCTGCAGAACCCGCACTTCGACGCGTACGAAATGCCGCGGCGAAACCGGTTTCTGGGTAAATGGCTCGGACACGGCGAGGGCTATCCGGACTGGAACCTGCGGCTGTTCGATCGCCGGCGCGCGCGATGGAGCGAGGACGCCGTGCACGAACACGTGCTCTTCGACGGCAAGCTGGGGCGTCTCTCCGGCGACCTGATGCACGCTTCCGGCGAGTCGCTCGAGGCTTATTTCGCCAAGCAGAACCGGTACACGACGCTGCAGGCCGAGGCGCTGTTTGCGCGGGGCGAGCGTTTTTCCGCGGCGCGGCTCGTCGTGTCGCCCATCGTCCGCTTCATCCGTTTCTATATTCTTCGCGGCGGCTTTCTCGATGGCGTCGCGGGCCTCGTTCACATTTCGATTGGCTGCTTCAACAGCTTTTCAAAGTACGCCAAGCTGCGCGCGATCGAACAGGCGGAGCGAGGGCGGCGCTCATGAAGGTCCTCGTGACCGGTGCAGCCGGCTTCATCGGTATGCACCTGGCGCATCGCTTGAGGGAGGACGGCGCCGAGGTGGTCGGCGTCGACAGCTTCGACCCGTATTATGACGTCGCGCTCAAGCGCGCGCGCGCGGCCCGGCTGGAGAAGATCGGGGTTCGCTGCGAGGCGCTCGATCTCGCCGATGCGCCGGCGACCGCTGCTTTTTTTCGCAGCGCACGTCCCACCCACGTCGCACACATGGCCGCGCAGCCGGGTGTGCGCTATTCGCTGATCAACCCCGCGGCGTACCTGCGCAACAATGTCGATGCCTTCGGCGCCGTGCTCGAGGGGTGCCGTCACGGCAGCGTCGAACATCTGGTCTACGCGTCGAGCTCGAGCGTTTATGGAGCAAATCACACGCTCCCGTTCTCCGAGGATCAGAACGTCGACCATCCGGTAAGCCTCTACGCCGCCACGAAAAAGGCCAACGAGCTGATGGCGCACAGTTACAGCCATCTCTTCGGCATGCCCGCGACCGGCTTGCGCTTTTTCACCGTTTACGGGCCCTGGGGGCGGCCGGACATGTCGCCGATGCTGTTCACGCAAGCCATGCTCGAGGGTCGGCCGATCAAGGTTTTCAACTATGGCAAGATGCGGCGCGACTTTACCTACATCGACGACATTGTCGAGGGTGTCGTGCGCGTGTTGTCGCGGCCGCCGGTGGCGGCGGCATCGAGCGTCGCGCCAAGTGCGATCTACAACATCGGGAATCACACCGCGATCGAGCTCGAGACGTTCATTAGCGAGCTGGAGCGCCTGCTCGGCGTGCGCGCGATCAGGGAATACGAGCCGCTGCAACCGGGAGACGTCCCCGCGACGTACGCGTCGATCGATAGACTCGCCGCCGCCACCGGTTTCGCGCCGGCGACGAGTTTGAGTGTCGGGCTCGCCAGTTTCGTGCAGTGGTATCGCGAGTACTACGGCGAAGGCAAATTGGCATAAGCACGCGTGATAAAATGCCGCGCTTGAGAAAAATGCGCGCGAACGTCCGCGGCACATGGAGACCAAATTGATTCTGGTGACCGGAGGCGCGGGATTCATAGGCGCCAATTTCGTTCTCGACTGGCTCGACTGCAGCGACGAGCCGGTCGTCAATCTCGACAAGCTGACTTACGCCGGCAATCTCGGCAATCTCGCCTCGCTTAAAGGCGATGCGCGACATATATTCGTGCGCGGCGACATCGGCGACCGTGACCTTGTCCTGCATTTGCTCAGCGAACACCGGCCGCGCGCCGTCGTAAACTTCGCAGCGGAGAGCCATGTCGACCGCTCGATTCATGGGCCTGCGGATTTCATCGCCACCAATATCGTCGGCACGTTTACTCTGCTCGACGCGGTGCGCGCCCACTGGACGGCGCTGGCAACTGATGGGCGCGCGCAATTTCGCTTCGTGCATATCTCGACCGACGAGGTCTACGGCTCGCTCGAGCCGGGTGCTCCCTCGTTCACGGAGACGAGCTCCTACGCGCCCAACAGTCCTTACTCCGCGTCGAAGGCCTCGGCGGATCATCTGGTGCGGGCCTACCATCACACCTACGGTCTTCCGACGCTGACCACCAATTGCTCGAACAATTATGGTCCGCGGCAGTTCCCGGAAAAATTGATCCCGCTGATGCTGCACAACGGAATTGCCGGCAAGCCGCTGCCGATCTATGGCGACGGTGGCAACGTGCGCGATTGGCTGTACGTTGGCGATCATTGCGCTGCGATCCGGACGGTATTGGAACGAGGACGCCCTGGTCAGACCTATAACGTAGGCGGCAACGCAGAGTTCGCCAATGTCGACGTGGTGCGCACGCTTTGCCGCGTGCTCGGCGAGCAAAAGCCCGGATGCGATGCCGCACCGCTGATCACCTTCGTCAAGGACCGCGCTGGGCATGACCGCCGCTACGCAATCGATGCGTCCAAAATTCGCCGCGAGCTGGGATGGGAGCCGCGCGAGACCTTCGAATCAGGGCTCGCGCGCACCGTCACCTGGTATCTCGACAATGCCGCATGGCTGGCCGCGGTCACCAGCGGCGAGTACAAGCATTGGATTTCGCTCAACTACGCGGCCGAGGTCGCTTAGATGATGCGCAAGGGCATCATCCTCGCCGGCGGCTCGGGCACCCGCCTGTACCCGGTGACACAGGTGATCTCGAAACAGCTGCTGCCGGTTTACGACAAGCCGATGATCTACCATCCCCTGTCGACGCTGATGCTGGCGGGCATTCGCGACATCCTGGTGATCTCGACCCCGGACGATACGCCGCGATTCGCGCAACTGCTCGGCGACGGAGCGCGCTGGGGCCTGAACTTGAGCTATGCCGTCCAGCCGTCGCCGGACGGACTCGCGCAGGCGTTTCTGATCGGACGCGCGTTCGTCGGCGACGGCGCTCCCGCGCTGGTGCTCGGCGACAATATTTTCTACGGCAACGATATGCAGCCGATGCTCGAGCGCGCCACGGCTCGCGATGAAGGGGCCACGATCTTCGCCTATCCCGTGGCGGACCCCGAGCGGTACGGGGTGGCAGAGTTCGATTCGGCCGGCCGGGTCCTCAGCCTGGAAGAAAAACCGGCACAGCCCAAGTCGCGCTACGCGGTGACAGGACTTTATTTTTACGACAACCGGGTGCTCGACGTCGCCGCGTCGCTCAAACCTTCCGCCCGTGGCGAGCTCGAGATCACCGACGTCAACAGGGTCTACCTCGACGATGGTGAGCTGGCAGTCGAGGTCATGGGACGCGGGATGGCGTGGCTCGATACCGGCACGCACGAATCGCTGCTCGAGGCTGGCCAGTACATCGCCACCATAGAACGCAGGCAGGGCCTGAAAATCGCGTGTCCGGAGGAAATTGCCTACCGCCTCGGCTATATCGACGCGGCCGGTCTGGAACGGCTCGGCAATGCCATGGCAAAAAACGCGTACGGCCGTTACCTGCTCGGCTTGTTGCGCGAGCCGCTGGTGCGCTAGGTACCCGTGCGCTGTCCATGAAGTTTATGCCGACGGCGCTCGCCGATGTGTTGCTGATCGAGCCTCGCGTTTTCGGAGACGCGCGCGGCTATTTTTTCGAGAGCTACAGTCGCCGCTCGATGGCCCAGGCCGGGATCGATGTCGAGTTCGTTCAGGATAACCATTCCCGCTCCGCGCGGGGCGTGCTGCGCGGATTGCATTATCAGATCGAGCACGCGCAGGGCAAGCTGGTCAGGGTCGTCTCGGGCGAGGTGTACGACGTTGCAGTCGACATGCGGCGAAGCTCGCCGACGTTCGGGCGCTCGATCGGAATGACACTTTCCGCGCAAGACAAGCAGATGCTGTGGATTCCCCCGGGGTTCGCGCACGGCTTTCTCGTACTTTCGGAAACGGCGGAGTTTCTCTACAAGACCACGGATTTTTGGTACCCGGAGTTCGAGCGCAGTCTGCTCTGGAGCGATTCCGCGCTCCGCATCGCGTGGCCGCTGCAGCAAGCGCCGACGCTGGCAGCCAAGGACGCGGCCGGAACGCCGTTCGCCATCGCCGACACGTATCCGTGACACCGCCGACGATTCTGCTGATCGGGTCGGCGGGACAGCTCGGTTTCGAGCTCGCACGCGTGCTGCCCGCGCATGGCGAGGTCGTTGCCTTGGACCGCGCCGCGCTCGATCTGGCCGACGCCGACGCGGTGGTCGCGGCGGTGCGCGGCGCGCGACCGCGGCTGATCGTCAACGCTGCCGCCTATACCGCAGTCGATCGCGCGGAAAGCGAGCCCGACCAGGCCGACGCGATCAATACCCGGGCTCCCGGAATTCTCGCCGAGGAGGCGAGACGAGCCGGCGCGCTGCTCATTCACTATTCAACAGACTACGTTTTCGACGGCGCAGCCGCGGCACCGTACGACGAGCTAGCCGTCCCCAATCCCCTCAACGCCTACGGCCGCAGCAAGCTTGGCGGAGAGCGCGCGATCGCGGCGGCAGGGGGATTAAACCTCGTGCTGCGCACGAGCTGGGTCTACGGACTTCGCGGCCAGAATTTCCTAACCACTATGCGAAAGCTTGCCGTCGAGCGTGAAGAGCTGAGAATCGTCGCCGATCAAATCGGCACACCCAACTGGACACTGTCACTGGCGGAAGCGACCGCGCTGCTCGTGGGGCGCGGCAGCGCGGACCTCGCCGAGCGCGCCGGGCTCTATCATTTGAGCGGTGGCGGCAGCACCAGCTGGTTCGATTTTGCGCGCGCGATTTTTGCGGGCGCGGATCACCCGCGCGTGGTGCCGATCACCAGCGCGGAATATCCGACTGCCGCGCGCCGCCCGCGCAACTCAGTGCTCGCCAGCGGCAAGTTCGCGGACACCTTTGGATTTGCTTTGCCGCCATGGCAGGAAATGTTACATGCCTGCATGGCTGAGCAGCGCTGAACTGCACCGCAGCGAACTGAACTGAACTCGGTTTGCGGCCGGTGGCGGGTCAGAACCTGAAAGCGCAGCTCGCTCTATCGCCGCGATGGATTGCAAGCCCGGCGCCGGCGGTGACGATCGCATTCATGCCGAAGGTCACGCCTCCAAGCTCGGCATTCATCCGGTAGCGCGCCAGCGTGGAAAGCGGCTCCGTGCCGACGGCGGCGGTGCCCTGGTCCGTCGTCGTAATCTGGCAGCGTGTGCAATGTTTCACCAGCTTGAACGCGAGGCCGCCGACGCGAATCTCGTCGATGTGATCCTCATCGTAGGCGTCAATGCCGGACAAGACCACGTTGGGACGGAACCGGTTCATCGGCAGCGGCTTCTCGAGGCGCGAATTGAGATCGGCGAGCGATGCTTCGGACAGGATCAGCAGCGGATACGCGTCCGCGAATGACGTATGCGCTCCTGAATCGCCGGCATAGGTCACGCTGCAATAGCGTCGAACCGCGAGGTCGAAGCGCATCAGACGAAGCGGTAGCTGCAGCGTGGATGACAGCCACGCCGCCGCCTCATCACCTTGATCGATGGCCGGAAAGCTGTCGCGCCATACCGTCACCGGCCGCGTCGCCCCGTCATATTCAAGCGGCACCGCCAATCGCCCGCTGCCCGGGGCTTCAAGCTCCAGCGCCGCGGCGGTCAGCAAGGTTTCGACCAACGCCAGGCGCGGCACTTCACGCTGGGTGACGAATCGACCGTCGCCATCGACGACCATCCATTCGCGGTCGAAGGCCAAGCCGCGCTCGCCGACCGGCGAGGTCTCAAGCGCGATTCCGCGGCAACTCTTGACGGGGTAGACGTACAGAGAGGCGATGATTGCGGCCATGAGCGGGAACCGGGACGGATAGAAAAAAGGCGACGTTGCAGGCCGCCCCTCTGCCGCGATGCACTTTCGTCAGTGCAGACCCGACGCGAACTCCGCCACCGCCTGCATTTCGCGCTCGCTCATCTTGGAAGCGATTTGAGCCATCACTTTGCCATTGACGTCCTTACCGTCCCTGTCGGCGCCACGCTCTCCCGCCTTGAACGCCTTTAGTTGCGCCAAAGTGTAGTCGGCATATTGGCCGCCCACGCGCGGATATCGCTTCGGAATACCTGCCCCATCGGGGGAGTGACACGAGGCGCAGGCAGGCAATCCGCTGCTCGCATTGCCGCCGCGGAAAATCCTTTGTCCGGCGGCAACCAGCTCCCGATCTTTCGCCGCCGACGGCTTGGCCTTTTGCTTGGCGAAAAAGAATCCGAGCGAGCGCATTTCTTCCGGCGTCAGCTTCGCCACCATGGCCTGCATGACCGCGTTGGCGCGAATCCCACTCTGGAAATGCATCAATTGCAGGGTAATATAGTCTGCGTGCTGACCCGCGATGCTTGGATTCGCCGGGCTGGCACTGTTGCCGTCGGCGCCGTGGCACGCGACGCACACTTGATCTACGATCTGTTTCGCTTGCGCGAGATCGGGCTTGGGAGCCGGGCTCTGAACGACCCCTTCCGCGCCCGCTGCGCCGGCCGCAAATGAGGCTAAAGGGAAAAACAAGCCCAACGCGACCGACGTGGCCGCGATCAGCAACCGGTATTTCACTTTTTTCAAACTCCCTGTCACCGTGGCCCCGCCGCCCGTATCCGGCGACAACCGGCGGCGTATCCGACTATGCATTCACAAGACGGCAACCGACGCAAACATCATATTGTACCGAAAGTCGCTCGCGCGAAGCCAGGCGCGATAGCGCGTTCCGCGCATCCGTTCCATCATGCCGAATTTCTTACCACCGCAGCGG
>JALZAO010000183.1 GCA_030948305.1 Pseudomonadota bacterium | reverse complement strand
GCGTATGGCAGGTGTTCTTCCACGATCCCAACGGCGCCAAGATCGAGCTCGATTTCGCACCCGACGAACGGCCATCGGCGCGCTGACGACCGTTCCGCGCGAGTCGCTCGACCACCTCGTCGTCGCCGCGGCCAGCCTGGAGCAGGGCGAGGATCACCTCGAGTCGGTGCTGGGAGTGCGGCCCCGGCGCGGCGGCAAGCACGTCGCGATGGGCACGCACAACAGCCTGCTGCGACTCGGTGATGGAATCTATCTGGAACTCATCGCCGTCGACCCCGATGGCATCAAGCCGGATCGCCCGCGATGGTTTGACTTGGACCGGCCTTCTATGCGCGCGTCACTGGCGCAGGGGCCGCGTCTGATTCATTGGGTTGCGCGCTGCGCCGACATCGAGGCCGCACAAAAAATCTCGCCGTCCGATCACGGCAGCATTTATCCGATGGCGCGTGCGCCATACTCCTGGCGCATCACCATACCCGATGACGGACATCTGCCCGGCGACGGCCTGATCCCGACGATGATCGAGTGGGCCGACGCCAACCACCCGGCCGATACGATGGCCGACGATCACATCGGCGTCGTGGCGCTGGCCGGCGCGCATCCGGAACCGGCGGCGATTCGCACCGCGCTTGGCAACCTGGGCTTGGCGGATACGCTGAAGGTCACTTACGCAGTGACGCCGCGCCTTGCGGCTATGCTGCGGACGTCGCGCGGAACGGTAACGCTGTAAGGCAGGACGGGTGCAGCTACAGCAACGCGCCGCGCGCGCTCACCGGCCAGACGCATTCAACGCGGCCGTTGCGCACACCGACCAACCAATCGTGGAGATTGACCGTCGGATCGCAATGCCCTGGCACCAGCCGTATCTTGTCGCCGACGCGCAAGGTTTCCGCGCCATTCGGGACCTGCAGCACGCCGTGCTCGTCGGAGGCCTTGGTGCATTCCAATTCCGGCCGGTCGGCGACGAGAGGCAGACCTGAGTCGACCGAAAAGGCCTTCAGGCCGGCGTCGACGATCGCGCGGTCGGCGGAGGGCGCGCTCATCACCGTCGTCCAGAGATACAAGCTCTGCGCGAACACCGGCTCGCCGGCATTCAATTCGTTGCGGCCATAGTCGGCGTCCATGAAAACATACGATCCCGGCTGCAGCTCGGTGTAGACGCCGCTGTTGCATTCGAGGAGAAATGTTCCTGTCCCCGCGCCCGTCACCGTGGGGCAGGGGATGCCCGCGCTCTCGATCAAGGCTTTAGTGTCGCTCGCGGATTCGATAGCGCGCACGATAGCCGCCCGGCGCTCCGCCGGTCGGCGCAGGTGCTGCGCCGCGCCCTGGTACGCGTGCATCCCGCCGAAGGAGAGCCCTGCCCCCGCATGCGATACGACGGCCCGCGCGAGCTCGAGTGCGGGAGCACCTAGCGCTACGCCGCAGCGATGAGCCCCGACATCGATCTCGACCAGTACTTCGACGGTCGAGCCCGCATACAGCGCGGCCTTCGCCAACTCGGCAACGTTGCCGGGGTCATCGACCAGCACGCCGATGGAGGCCGAACGGGCGAGCGCCGCAAGCCGCGCGAGCTTGTGCCCGCCGACGATTTCATTGGTGACCAGCACGTCGGTAATGCCGGCCCCGACGAACGCTTCGGCTTCGTCGACTTTCTGACAGCAAATGCCCACCGCGCCGTGAGCGATCTGGCGCTTGGCGATCTCGGGACACTTGTGACTCTTGGCGTGCGGGCGAAGTCGCACAGACTTGCCGCCGACCGCTGCCGCCATGGCGGCGAGGTTGCGCTCGAAGAGGTCGAGATCGATGATGAGCGCCGGAGTGTCGACCTCGGCGAGGGGGTCACCCACTTGCGCCGGCATGCGCGCCGCCACAGGCGGGCCGGCTATTTCGGCGCCGCAGCTTCGAGCGCCGCCAATTGCCCGTAGACGACCCGGGCGAGCGACAGAAGCTGGGCCCGGTCGAGATTGCCCGACAGCGCATAACCACAGGCTTCGTCATCGACCCAGTAGAAGACGCCGACGCCGTTTTCAAGCGCGTAGCGGAATGCAGTTTCATGCGTCGGCTCGCCGCCTTTGCGAACGAGTAGAGAAATGCGCTGCTTGTCGGCGTTTTCGTACATGAACAGCGCACCCGGATTTTCGTTGCCGGCGACCAGACGGCCGCCGACAAGCGCAAATCCCACCTCATTCAGATTCGGTGCGTGCAAGGGAAAGCTGAGGCGCTTGGATAACCAACGCACCATCCGTTCTTCTTCGTTGGCCCAGATCTCGACTGGGCGATTCGCGTCCCCGGCATAGAGCGCGTGGGTAATCGCCGCCTGTCGAGGGAAGGTGACCGGTGTTCCGGCCTGCTGCAGCATCTCGCCGCGAAACTGCCACCCGAGGCCGATGCCCATGAACAGCGACGCCGCCGCGGCGAAGATGAGCATCGGCCACGCGTGACGTGCGCCGCGTTTCCGCCACGAGTGCGGAGGCTTCGCGGCGTCGACAAGCTCGCGCGGCAGTGCCTCACCAAGCCAGGGATCGAACAGGTCGCGCAACTTCGCGTTTTGATGCCGGATGTCGATCACGCGCGCCGCAAGCGCCGGCTCGCGCTCGAGCGCGTCATCGACTTGCGCCGCACGTTGCGGTGACAGCTGGCCGTCCGCGTACGCGTGGAGATCGTCGTCGGTCAACGGTAGCGACGCTCTCATTTCACCACCTTGAGCGGCGCCGCATGCGTGTCGCCGGTCATTCGCCGCAGTTTCTCCCGCGCACGGTTGAGCCGGGACATGACGGTGCCGATCGGCACATCCAGCACCTTGGCGATGTCCTGGTAGCGCAATTCCTCGACCGCCGCGAGCAGAAGCACTTCGCGTTGCTCGTCGGGGAGGCGTCCGATCTGCGCAAACAGCTCGATCAGCTCCAGCCGGTCGGATTGCGTCGCCCGCACCGGGATCTCCCATCCGACCATCGGCCCGTCGTCGGCATCGAGCGAGACTTCCGAGAATTCGCGCCGGCGCGCCGAAAATTGATTGATGTGCACGTTGTGCATGATGGTGAACAGCCACGCGCGAAGATCGCTCCCCGCATGCCACAGCCGTCGTTTGGCCCAGGCTCGGGTCAGTGTATCCTGAACCAGATCATCGGCGCGATTGACGTCGCCCGTCAGAACGCGCGCATAGCGCCGCAATCGCGGCAGCGCAGCGATGAGATCGGGATCGGGTAGCGTATCGGACATTGCGCGATCGAAGGCCCTTCAAACGCCGGATTGCTGGCGCCATTGCAAACACCCTTCGTTTGAATTTATTCCGCTGCTAAGCGACACTTCTTCATGCGGGAGGTTCCGGCCGCCGGCCCACGCGCTTGATCGCCAGCATCAGGCTGGCGCGCAGCCGTTCCACCGCAAGGATCAACTGGTGCACTTCGTTGCCGCTCTTGCGATGGATTCGATCCACGCCGAGATCGGCGGCCTGACCGACCGAAATTCTCTCCGCCGCCAGCGTCAGCTTGCGCAGCGGGTGGACGACCGCGAACTGTATGAACAGGATCGCGACCAGGAACGCGCTCACCAGGAGCGCGATCTGGATGGGACCTACGACGCTGTAGGCGACCATCCAGAACGATCGAATGGGCAATCTGACGCTGATGATGCCGGCGACCTCGCCTTCCTTGAATCCGTACCCGTGCTCGACGCCGTATCGTTCCGTGACATCCTTCGGGGCGCTCGCCGCGCTCGCATGGCAGGCGAGGCAGGAAGCCTTTTCGTACAGCGTGCGGGCATATCGAAAACTATCCGGCAATACTTCATAGTATTCGCTCAAGTGCCCCGAGCGGATCTTGTCCAGCGCCTTGGCCTCAAACGCATCCGGCTTGTTGACCGGATTCATGAAATTGTGCGATGTCATCCGGAATTTCGCCGGCGACGTAGACTTTTCAACCACCTCGGAAAACTCGCGCTGGGCCAGGGCCGGATTCTTGGAATAGAAATGCCATTGATCGGGGGGTACCCCGGTGTCGGCCGCGTTGACCAGCGTTACCTGGCCGAGAAAACTCTTGTTGTCGTCCTTCACCCACACCCTGCCGTATTGCGACACCCAGCTTCCGAACGCGTCGACATTGTCGGCCACCGTCTCCGCCTGCGACTTGAGCTCGCTGCGATAGACATTGTCTAGAACAAGATAAAACGAGCCGATGACCAGCAGCAGTGCAATCACGAACACGATCGTGAACTGCACGGTGATTGAACGATTGAGCAGCATCAGTTTCCCCCTTTTCGCCGGCGACGCGCTGGCGTTGTGGCGCACTCCCTGATGCACCTTGTTTGAAAGCGAGACATCGCAAATGCGCGCCGCGCGCATTCCATCAGAACATTAAAGTCTTATGCACTCCAACGC
>JALZAO010000182.1 GCA_030948305.1 Pseudomonadota bacterium | reverse complement strand
GCGCGGAGCACGCCGGACATGTCGGCGCGGCCGGGGGCGGGGGGCACTTTTCGGTGCTCATCGTGTCGAACGCGTTCCGCGGGATATCGCGACTGGAACGCCACCAGATAGTGCTGGCGCGGGTCAGCGATCTGCTGCCGCATCCGATTCATGCCCTTTCGATCAAGGCGCTCGCGCCTGAAGAGTTTTCCTAAACAGCTTCAACTACGACAAGGACTGTCATTTATGCATAAGATCCCCCGATTTTTCGCCGCGCTCGTCGCGTCCGCCGCGCTGCTTTCGGTTCCAGTGGCGCTGGCACAGGATGCCAAGAGCAAAGCCGCTCCCGCCGCCAAGGGCAAGGAGATGTACTCGCAGGCGTATTTCGACTTCATGCTCAAGCAGCGCACCGCGCAGGGCCAGCCGGACACGCCGGAGCTGCGCACTGCCGTGCGCGACGAGCTGAACACGCGCGAGCTCCTGGTACGTGAAGCCAGGAAGCAGGGCATAGAGAAGAACCCGGCCGTCAAGACCGAGATGGATCTCACCTCGCAGACGGTGCTGGTGCGCGCGTACATGGCCGACTACCTAAAGGCGCACCCGGTTCCCGAAGACCAGATGCGCAAGGAATACGAAGTCATCAAGGGCCAGATCGGCGACAAGGAATACAAGGTGCGGCACATCCTGGTCGACAAGGAGTCCGATGCCAAGGAAATCATCGCCGCGCTGCAAAAGGGTGAGAAGTTCGAGAAGCTCGCCGAGCGCTCCAAGGACAATGCCTCGAAGGTCAATGGTGGCGACCTCGACTGGAACGCGCCGGCAAACTTCGTCAAGCCATTCTCGGACGCCATGGTCGCGCTGCAAAAAGGCAAGTTCACGACCACGCCGGTGCAATCGCAATTCGGCTGGCACGTCATCCAGCTGGACGACATTCGCGATGCCAAAGTCCCGCCCTATGACGAGGTCAAGACGCAACTGTCGCAGCGGATGCAAGGACAGATCGTGGAGAAGTATCTGAAGGACCTGCGGGCAAAGAACGGGCTGTAAGCTGACCATCAGGTTGGATCAAAAGGGCAGGCGCCATGACAGAGCCTGCCCTTTTTCTTGGAACTCCGCTTTCGCGCTGGCGGAGTGCTTGCCGCGGAGTTCGATGTTATTCTTGGCGCCGCAAGCACTAACAACAGCAAGTTTTTTCGGAGGATACCGCCATGGCGTTCATCCGCCATCCGAAGGACTTTTTCGCAGGGCTGATTTTCGTCGCGTTCGGCCTGGCCGCGATCATCATCGGCAGCAACTATTCGCTCGGCACCGCCGCGCGAATGGGCCCGGGTTACTTCCCGCGTATTCTCGGTATCCTTCTGCTTTTGCTCGGCGCCGCGCTGTCGCTGCGCGCGCTGAAGATCAAGGGCGAGCCTCTCCCGCGTTGGTATTGGAAGCCAATACTCATCGTGCTCGGCAGCGTCGTTGCCTTCGGCATGGTGGTGACTCATCTTGGCCTGGTATTGTCGACGATCGGGCTGGTCTTCGCATCGAGCATGGCGAGCCCGGAGTTCCGACCGAAGGAAGCGCTGATCAGCGGAATTCTCTTCGCCGCGCTGGCCACTGGAGTTTTCATATTCGGCCTGAATCTCCAGCTGCCGCTCTGGCCCTGGTCGAACTGAGGAGCGACCATGGATTTATTCAATCACCTCGCTCTCGGTTTTGGCGTCGCGCTGACGCCGATCAATCTCCTGTGGGCCTTGATCGGTGCGCTGGTCGGCACATTGATCGGCGTCCTTCCCGGCATCGGGCCGGTGGCGACGATCGCAATGCTGCTGCCGACCACTTACGCGCTGCAACCGGTATCGGCCCTGATCATGCTCGCAGGCATCTACTACGGCGCCCAGTACGGAGGCTCGACGACGTCGATCCTGCTCAACATGCCGGGAGAGACTTCGTCCGCGGTCACCTGCCTCGACGGCTATCAGATGGCACGCAAAGGCCAGGCGGGCGCGGCGCTCGCGGTCGCCGCGCTCGGCTCCTTTTTCGCGGGTTGCGTGGCGACCGTTTTCATTGCCACCGTCGCCATTCCGCTGTCCGAGCTGGCGCTGAAATTCGGGCCCGCGGAATATTGCTCGCTGATGATCCTGGGACTGATCGGTGCGGTGGTGCTCGCGCACGGGTCGCTGCTCAAGGCCATCGCCATGGTCGTACTGGGACTGCTGCTGGGAATTGTCGGCACCGACGTCAACTCCGGCGCGGCGCGGTTCGCGTTCGGCGTGCCGGAGCTGATCGACGGCCTCGGTGTCGCGAGCGTCGCCATGGGCCTGTTCGGTTTCGCCGAGATCCTGACCAATCTCGAGAGCACCGAGAAGCGCGAAGTCCTTACCGCCAAGATCGGCGGCCTCTGGCTCACCATGAAGCAGTTCAAGGAAGCGTGGCCGGCTGTGCTTCGCGGCACGGGCATCGGTTCGATCCTGGGCTTGCTCCCGGGCGGCGGCGCAATGCTTGCTTCCTTTGGCTCATACGCGCTCGAAAAGAAAATAGCGAAGGATCCGAGCCGGTTCGGCAAGGGCGCGATTCAGGGCGTCGCCGGCCCGGAGTCCGCCAACAACGCCGGAGCGCAAACCTCGTTCATTCCTCTTCTGACGCTCGGCATTCCCGAAAACGCGGTGATGGCGCTGATGGTCGGCGCGATGACCATTCACAACATCCAGCCGGGCCCGCAGGTCATGACCTCGAACCCCGGATTGTTCTGGGGGCTGGTGGTGTCGATGTGGGTGGGCAACCTGATGCTCGTCGTGCTCAACCTGCCGCTGATCGGCATCTGGATCAAACTGCTGACGGTGCCTTACCGCGTACTTTATCCTGCCATTCTTCTGTTCTGCGCCATCGGTGTTTATTCGATCAGCAACGCCAGCTTCGACGTGTCCCAGACGGCGGCGTTCGGGGCTCTCGGCCTTATATTCTTCAAGCTGGAGTGTGAGCCCGCACCCCTGATCCTGGGATTCGTGCTGGGGCCGATGATGGAAGAGAATTTGCGGCGTGCGATGCTGCTTTCGCGCGGCGACCCGACGGTGTTTTTCACGCGGCCGATCTCGCTTGGAATGCTGATCGCCGCTGCGGCGTTGCTGCTACTCATTGTCGCGCCGAACTTCCGCAAGAAGCGCGAGGAAGCGTTCGTGGAAGCCGAAACCTGATGCTGCACACGATCCGCTGCGACACCCAGGGGTGCGTTAGCGCGTCCGCCTTCCTGTGAACAAGGCACGCGAAGCGTTCCTGTCGTCAACGCGGCCGAGCCTCGACTGGGCGCTTCCTTACGCGTCGCGGCGCCAACCGATCCTGGCGCGCAACGTTGTCGCGACCTCTCAGCCGCTCGCCACTCAGGCCGGGATTGCGATGCTGCACGCGGGCGGCAACGCGGTCGACGCCGCGCTCGCGACGGCCATCGCGCTGACCATCCTTGAGCCCTGCAGCAACGGCCTGGGCAGCGACCTGTTCGCGATCATATGGGATGGGAGTGAGCTGGTCGGGTTGAACGCGTCGGGGCGCGCACCCGCGACCTGGTCACTGGCCCGCTACGCGGGTCAGGGCGTCATGCCTCGCGCGGGCTGGACGACGGTAACGATCCCCGGCGCGGTTTCGGGCTGGATCGCCTTGTCGAAGCGTTTCGGCAAGCTGCCCTTTGCCGACCTTTTCGGACCGGCGATCCGGTACGCGCGCGATGGCTACGCGGTGAGCCCGGTGGTCGCGGAAAAATGGGCGAAGGCGGTGCCCATACTCGGCGACGTTCCCGGATTTGCGGACCATTTTCTGCCGCAGGGTCGCGCGCCGCAGCCGGGTGAGCTTTTCGCCTCGCCCGCGATGGCCACGACCCTGGAAAAAATCGCGCGGACCTCCGGCGAATCTTTCTATCGCGGCGAGCTGGCGCAGGCGATGGTCGCGCATTCGCGCAAGCACGACGGCGGTCACACGCTTGCCGACTTCGAGGCGCACACCTGCGATTGGGTGGCGCCGCTGGCCCACGAATACCACGGCTACACGGTCCACGAGATTCCTCCCAACGGTCAGGGCATCGCGGCGCTGATGGCGCTGGGAATACTCGAGCATTTCGATCTGCAGGGATGCGCCGTCGACTCGATCGAGGTGCAGCACCTGGAGATCGAGGCGATGAAGCTTGCCTTCGCCGACGCCTATCGTTATGTCGCCGATCCGCGCGCCATGACCGTGACCCCGAAACAACTGCTCGACCGAAGCTATCTCGCGAGCCGTGCGCGGCTGATCGACCGTTCCCGCGCGCAGGACTTCCGGCATGGCCTGCCGCCGCCGGCGGGCACGGTCTACCTCACCGCCGCAGACGAGGGCGGCATGATGGTGTCGCTCATACAGTCGAATTACATGGGATTTGGATCCGGCATCGTGGTCCCGGGCACGGGCATCAGCCTGCAGAACCGCGGCACCGGCTTTTCGTTGGAGGATGGC
>JALZAO010000181.1 GCA_030948305.1 Pseudomonadota bacterium | reverse complement strand
CGATCCGCTGTACCGGCGCGCCGCAGTCGGGGCAAGGTTGGCCGAAGCGGCCGTGCACGGCCATTTGCGGGCGAAACGCGGTTACCTTGGCTGGAAACTGGTCTCCCGCTTCGTCGCGCAGCCGCGACGTCCACTCGGACAATACCGATCGGGCGGAAGCATAAAGCCGGAGCGCCTCGCCGGAGCTGAGCTTGTGCGTGTGGGCGATGGGCGAGAGGCGGGCACGATGCAGGATCTCATCGGAATAGGCGTTGCCGATGCCGCTGAACAAGCGAGGGTCGGTCAATGCCCGCTTGAGGGTGTGATTCTCGCGCAACAGCCGTTCCCGGAAGGACTCGATGTCGGCATCGAGGACCTCGAGTCCTCCCATGTCGAAAGCGGCGATGGCGTCTTCGCCGCTGACAACGTGAATCGATGCGCGCTTGCGCGTCCCGGCCTCGGTGAATACCAGCGTGCCGTTGGCGAAGCGGAAAGTCGCGAGTGTCGTGGCCGGCGGCTTGGCGCTGCCGCCGGGCTCGATCCAGCGCAGACGTCCCGCGATCATCAGGTGCAGCACCACAAAAAGCTCGTTCTCGAGAACCAGCCCGATGCGTTTGCCGATGCGCCGAACCGCGACGACGCGCTTGCCGATGACGTCGGCGAGCGGCGGTACCGCGGTGCGGAGAACGAACGGACTGTTGAGGCGAACCTCCTCGAGGACCTGGCCCACGATGCGCCGTTGCAGACTCTCGACATAGACGACGACGTCGGGCAGCTCGGGCACGGTCGGGTGGCTAAATGAAACCCGCGATGCCCAGCGCGGCGCCGGCCGCCAACAGCAGCAGCGGATGCAAACGAGTGGACAGCGTCACCGTCACGGTTGCAACGGTGATAGCGAACGCGACCCACGTTTGATCGACGGTCCGCGCCAGAATGTAGCCGCTGGCAAGGACCAGCCCGACCGTCACCGGCGCGAGTCCGTGCTGGATGGCGGCGCGCAGCGGCGCCTCTCGAAAACGGTCCCAGATATGAGCGACGGCAAACGTTAGCGCCGACGACGGAACGCAGATCGCGGCCGTGGCCACCAATGCGCCGAGCAAGCCCGAGACTTTCCATCCGATGACGCTGACAATGAGCATATTGGGACCGGGCGCTGCCTGCGCGATCGCGAAGGCTTGCGCGAAGTCGGCGTCGGTCATCCAGTGCTCCATCTCGACGACGCGGCGGTGAATCTCCGGAATCAGCGCGTTGACGCCGCCGATCGCCAGAAACGAAAGCAGCGAGAACTGCCACGCCAGCTCGGTGAGAACCGGGTTGATCATCGCGGCATCATCCACCGCGCAATCGCGATCGATATCGGCGCGAGCACGGCCAGCACCCACAGCAGCGGCAGCCGTAAGAGCGCAATGGCGATGAAGGTCAGGGCGCACATGACGATGTGCCAGGGGATGCCCTTGAGGGGGCGCGCCATCTGGAGACCGGTGGCGATGATCAGCCCCGTCGCGGCCGCCGAAACTCCGTTGGTCGCGCCGCGTACCGGCGCCAGGTCGGCGAACCGTGCGTAAAGCGCCGCCAGGACGAGCACGATGACAAAAGGCATCAGCATCAGGCCCAGCGTCGCGGCGATCGATCCGAGCGGGCCGCGAAAGCGATTGCCGACGATGATCGAAACGTTGACGATGTTCGGGCCGGGAAGAAATTGCGACAGCGACAGCACTTCGTTGAACTCGCGCTCGCTCAGCCACCGATGCTGCTCGACCAGCATCCGGCGTGCGAACGGCAGCACGCCGCCGAAGCCTTGCAGGCCGACTATGAGGAAGCCAAGGAAAAGGCCGCGCTTGCTGGGCGCGTCGACCGGCTTGGGCGCAGGTACCGGTGGACTCTTCATGACCGACATGATAACGGGCATTGCCGGCGCTGCTCGACTGAGCCCGCGGTCAGGGCTTGAGCGCCTTGTAGAGAAACGGCAGGCTCACGTTCATTCGGTAGTCGACATCCGAATGGTTGTCGTCGAACTCCTCGTAGGTATGCTTGATGCCGGCCGACGCGAGCCGCTTGGAAAGCGTTCGCGTGCCGAAATGAATGTGATACTGGTCGCGCCAGCCGCAATCGATGTAGATCCCGCGCAAGGTTTTGAGGTTGGCCTTGTACTTCTCGACAAGATTGATCGGATCCTGCTCGCGCCATCGCTGCCAGCGCCTTTCGATCATTTCTCCGCTCTCGAGATTGAACGGCAGTCGGAAACCGAGCGGTGCGTGTCGATCGGGGTCGTAGGTCGCCGCCATGCACAGGTTCATGATCGCGTGGCCTTCGCCAAGCGAAAGCTTTTCCTTCTCCCAGATGTGTTCGAGAAAACGCTTGACGCGCCCGTCGTCGAGCCCTTCGGCAAGACCTTTGCGGGTGCTTTCGCGCAGGGCGTCGTATTTCCCGGGTTTGCGCTTCGATGAGCGAAACCGGGTAAGCTCCGCCAGGGTGTTGGGCCAGTCATGACCGTAGACAAAATCGAAGTAGGAATCGCCTGAATGATCGGCAATCGCGCCCCAATGCTGCGCGTATTTCATGCCGTGGATCATGGCCCCGTATCCGCCCGAGGATTTGCCGAAACATCCCCGATGCTCGCGCGTGGCGAGCGTCCGGAATTCGCGATCGACGAAGGGAATCAGCTCGCGGACCAGATAGTCCGCGTAGTTGCCGATCGCCGATGAATTGACGTACTGGTTGCCGCCCAGCGCCGTAAAACAATCGGGGAAGACCATCAGCGCCGGGCCCATCTTCTTATCGTGGATCAACCGTGCCACGCGCTCGGGTACATTATCCGAAAACGGTTTCCAGTTGACATGCGCAAGCCCCGAACCGGTAAATCCGACCAGGTCCCAGAGCACCGGGAAGCGCTTGCCGAGTCCGCGGCCTGCCCGCTGGTCATACTCTGCCGGCAGCCAGACGCCGAGCTTCCGAACGTAAGGGTCGCCGAGGCGGTTGCCCTTCAGAACTCGGGAGGTATGTTCCAGCACCACCAGCTTACCGCCGGGGCCCTTGGAGCGTTTGAGCGCCATGTTTTTCCTCGTGGCTTCGCGAGCGCGCATTGTAGCGGGTCCCGTTTGATTTTTCGCCGGTGAGGCCGCGCCAAGGTGGTCACGCTGCGGAACGCAATCGTGAAAGGATGGGTCTGACCAGGCTGGCGCGCAAAATGCGAATGCGGATCGATACGACAACGCGCCAGCGCAGGTTCGCGCACTGGAGGAGATGCCATGACCAAAGGACGTGTCACGCCGGGGCGACTAGCGCTCTGTCTCTTCCTTTACTGCGCGATATACGCGATGCCTAGCCTCTCCGGCCGGCCGACGATGGAGGAGTGCCTCGAGGGGTCCGACTTTATCCGTAACGCCGCGCTGTCTCGCGACGCCGGCATTGCCGCCGACGCCTTTCTCGACCGGATGAGAGAGGATTTTGTTGTGATTCGCGCGTTTCCCTCCGCGCTTCGTTGGTTCGTGCACGACGACGGCGACGAAATATTTCTAACCGGGGAGACGTCGCTGGTATTCGAGCAACCTTCAGACCCCGACGATCACAGGTCGCACTTCCTTCGCGTGTGTCTCGATCGCATGGCAGGGGACTGAAGCGCGGTCAGTCCGACTTTGACGGCGTTCGCACGACGCGGCGGTGTTGCGCGCACTCCCAGCCTTCAGCGCTCCAGGATCGCCGTAACGCCGAGGCCGCCGGCGGTGCAAATCGAGATCAATCCTCGCCCTGATCCGCGCTGCTGAAGCTGTTTGGCAAGCGTGCCCACGATGCGCGTACCCGTTGCGGCAAAGGGATGACCCAATGCGACACTTCCGCCTTTCGGATTCATCCGTTCGCGGTCGATGGTCCCGAGCGGCGCGGGGCGGCGAAGCTTATCGCGACAGTAGTCCGTGGATTCCCATGCCTTGAGCGTGCACAGGACCTGCGCCGCGAACGCCTCGTGAATTTCGTAGATGTCGAAATCCTGGAGCGTGATGCCGGCACGATCGAGCATCGCCGGCACCGCGTAGGTTGGGGCCATCAACAAGCCTTCGCGCGGGCCGGCCATGCCCACGTAATCGACCGCGGCGACGGCGGAATGGGTGAGAAAGGCCTGGATCGGCATCCCTCGCGCGGCGGCCCATGCTTCGCTGGCCAGCAATACGCAAGAGGCGCCATCGGTGAGCGGGGTGCTGTTGCCCGCGGTCAGCGTTCCGGTGTCGCTCCTGTCGTACACCGGCTTGAGCGCAGCGAGCTTTTCGAGGCTGGTGTCAGGACGCAGGTTGTTGTCACGGCTCAAACCCGCCATCGGCACTACCAGGTCGTCGTAGAAGCCGTCCTGCCATGCCGTGGCGCCCTTGATATGACTTTGCAATGCGAGCTGATCCTGCTCGGCCCGGCCGATGCCCCATTCCTTGGCCATGAGCTCGCAATGCTCGCCCATCGACAAGCCGGTGCGCGGCTCGCCCACCGCGG
>JALZAO010000180.1 GCA_030948305.1 Pseudomonadota bacterium | reverse complement strand
GCCGACCGACTCGGCGACGCGCCAGAAATTCCGGAAAATGCTGCGCGAGGGCAAGCTGGACGACAAGGAAATCGACGTCGAGGTCACCGTCCTGCCGGCACAGATGGAAATTCTCGCGCCGCCCGGCATGGAAGATTTGACCGGCCAGATCCAAGGCATGTTCCAGCAGATGTCCGGCGGGCGGAGGACGATCAAGAAGCTGAAAGTCGTCGATGCGCTCAAGGCGCTCATCGACGAGGAAGCCACCAAGCTGATCAGCGACGACGATCTCAAAGCCAAGGCACTGGCCAACGTCGAGCAAAACGGCATCGTGTTCTTGGACGAGATCGACAAGATTGCCAGCCGGCAGGACACGCACGGTGCCGATGTCTCGCGCCAGGGAGTGCAACGCGATTTGCTTCCCCTGGTCGAGGGTACGACGGTGGCGACCAAATACGGCATGATCAAGACCGATCACATCCTTTTCATCGCCAGCGGCGCCTTTCATTTCGCCAAGCCGTCGGATCTGATTCCCGAATTGCAGGGGCGCTTTCCGATCCGCGTCGAGCTCGCGTCGCTCTCGGTTGCCGATTTCGAGCAGATCCTCACCGCGACCGACGCCTGCCTGACGCGGCAGTACCAGGCCTTGCTCGCTACCGAGCGCATCGATATCGACTTCCAGCCCGAGGGCGTCCGACGGCTGGCTGAAATAGCGTTTGCCGTCAACGAGCGCCAGGAAAATATCGGCGCGCGTAGACTTTATACGGTCATGGAACGGCTGCTCGACGACGTTTCCTTCGACGCGACAAAGCTCCAGGGCGCAACCATTTCCATCGACGCCGCGTACGTCGACGAACGGCTCGCCGGCATCGTCAAGGACGAAAACTTGTCGCAATACATCCTCTAGGCGCGCAGACGTTGTTCCAGCGCGTACTCGGCATCATCCTGCCGGTGTTCAGCATCATTCTACTGGGCTACTGGTACGCGCGGCGCTCGAAGCCGGACATGACGTGGGTCAATAGCATCAACGTCAACGTTCTCGCGCCGGCGCTGATCTTCACCGCGCTGGCGAGCAAGGATTTCGACGTGGCGACGCACGCGGTATTGATACTCGGCGCGATCGGCGTCGTCGCGGGCTCCGGCCTGTTGGCGTGGCCTTTTGCGAAGCTGCTGCATGAAGACCCGCGCACTTTCGTGCCGCCGATGATGTTCAACAATTGCGGCAACATGGGGCTTCCGATCGCCGCGCTGGCGTTCGGACAGATCGGATTATCGGCGATGGTCGCGCTGTTCACGGTCTCGAACCTGCTGCATTTCACGCTCGGGGTGCATATCGTCAACCGCAACGCCGAGTTCTGGCCGGTCTTCAAGAATCCCATGGTCCTCGCGACGTTCGCCGGATTCGCATTCGCGCTTTTGCAGCCCGAAGCCCCGGAGTGGCTGATGCTGACCATCAAAATCACCGGCGACGCGATGATTCCGCTGATGCTCATTTCGCTTGGCGTGCGCATGGCGACGGTTTCATGGGGTGGCTGGAATCTCGGCGTTATCGGCGCGCTGGTATGCCCGCTGACCGGCATCGCCATGGCCGCGCTGCTCTCGCCGCTGCTTGGACTGGACTCGACCCAGAGCGGTCTTCTGATTCTCTTCGGCTGTCTGCCGCCCGCCGGGCTCAACTTCATGGTCGCCGAGCAATACAACCAGGAGCCGGCGAAAGTGGCGTCGATCGTGCTGATCGGCAACGTCGCCTCGATCGTGTTCGTGCCGTTGGGCTTGTCGCTGGCTTTGCGTTGACCCATGGGCAATCGCGGTACAGTGCATTGCAAGACCGTCACCACGTCGAAAACTGGAATGAGGAGCTTTGGTGTCCGACTTCAACGCTGAAACGCGCGATGCCGCGGCCCGCCATCTGGTCGCCGCTCGCGCCGCGCGGCGCCCCGGCGAGCGCCTGCCAGAGGCTTGCCGCCCCGCCGACGTCGCCGATGCGCTGGCGATTCAAGAGCGTGTGCGCGAGCTTCTGGGTGCGGCGATCGGCGGCTGGAAATGCTCGCTGCCGAGCGCCGGGCGCGAGATCGCGGCGGCGCCCATTTTCGCGTCCACGATCACTTCGGGTTCGCCCTGCCCGATCTTGCCGATCGAAGGAAAGGCGCGGATTGAGCCCGAGATCGCCTTTGTCATCGGCCGGGATCTTCGGTCGCGCGCCACGCCCTACAGCGACGCGGAAGTGCGTGCGGCGATACGCGAAACACGCATCGTGCTCGAGCTGATCGGACCTCGCTACGCCGACCCCGCGGCAGTGACTTATCCGGAATTTCTTGCCGACAGCATCGCCAACCAGGGCCTGTTCGTCGGTCCGGTGGTGGCCGATGGACTGGCGCTGCCGCTGGAAGCGTTCCGGATTACCATCGACACGCCCAACCGCCAGCTGCTGGTGCGCGACGGCAAGCATCCCGACGGTCATCCGTTGCGGCCGCTCGTTTGGCTCGCGAACTACCTGGCGTCGCACGGCGGCGGCTTGACCGCGGAACAGATCGTCACCACCGGATCGTATTGTGGAATGGTCGATGTGCCTCTCGACAGGCCGCTGGTCGTTCGTTGCGGCGATTTCGCCGCGGTGTCCGTGCAATTCACTGCCGGGAAAGTAGTGCCGTGAGCCTCGCCGGCCTGGGCGCGGTTTGCATCTGGCACGATCTGCTTTCCGAAGCCGTCGACGAGTTCTATCAGTGGCACAACCGTGAGCATATGCCCGAGCGGCTGGGCATCGCCGGATTTCGGCGCGGCAGGCGCTTCATCGCCGTTGCGGGCGCGCCGACGTATTTCAACTTGTACGAGGCCGACAACGCCGAAGTTCTCGGTGGCCGGGATTATCTCGAGCGGCTCAATTCACCGACTGCGTGGACGCGGCGCGTGGTCGCATCGTTTCGCGCCGTATCGCGTTCGATCTGCAGCGTTGCCTACAGCGAAGGCGTCGGCGAAGGCGGCTTCATGCTGACGCAGCGCTTCGACGTCGACGCTCCCGAGGCCGAGCGAACGAGCGATGCGCTGCGCCGGCGTCTGCTGCCGCCGCTCGCCGATCGCAAAGGGATCGCCGGCGTGCATCTTTGCCTCGCCGACGAAGCGATCAGCAGGATCGAGACCGCCGAAAAAAAAGCGCGCTCGGAAGCGACCGCGATTCCGGGCTGGATCGTTCTGATCGAAGGCACGTCGGAGATCGACGTGCGGGGCGCCGCAGAAAGGCTAACGGCGGATTTAAGTGCACTGACCGGCGTTCCGGCGCCGGCGATCGACACGTCGATCTATCAGTTACAGCACGCGCTCTCGAAGGCTCGGTAAATTACAGCGTCAAGTTGACTGCGCCGCCGTCGATCAGCAGATTCTGGCCGACGATGAAGCCCGCGTCGGCGCTGCACAGGAACGCGCAAGCGCGGCCGAACTCGTCCGGCGTACCGAATCGTCCCGCGGGCACCTCGGCCATGCGCGCTTTGGCGAAGCTGTCGTAGTCCTGTCCGGCTTTCGCCGAGCGCTTGCGCAAACCGTCGATCTGTCGGGCGGTGGCAAAGGGGCCCGGCAGAAGGTTGTTGATGACCACGTTGTGCTTCGCGACCTGGCGCGCGAGGCCCGCGACGAATCCGGTGAGCCCCGTGCGTGCGCCGTTCGACAAGCCCAGATCCGCGAGCGGCGCCTTGACCGAGCGCGAAGTGATGTTGACGATGCGGCCGAAGCCGCGCGCGATCATGCCGTCGACGACGGCCCGGATCAGCATGATCGGCGTAATCATGTTGTCGTTGACCGCTTTCATCCAGGTCGCCTCGTCCCAATCGCGGAAGTCACCGATCGGCGGGCCGCCGGCGTTGTTGATCAGGATGTCGGGTGCCGGACAAGCGGCGAGCACCGCGGCGCGGCCCTCGGCGGTCGTGATGTCGGCGGCTACCGCCACCACGGACACGCCGGCCTCGCGCCGGATCGCATCGGCGGTCGCCTCCAGCGTCGCCGCGGTCCGCGCATTGATGACCAGATCGACGCCTTCCCGCGCCAGCGCGATCGCACAGCCCTTGCCCAGGCCCTGGCTCGCGGCGCAGACGATCGCCTTCCTGCCCTTGATTCCGTAATCCATCGTCCGATGCTTACCTGAAGGGGACGCTATGCGGCGACGCGGCGGCGCTGCGCCATGTCGGGCGGCGGCGGCTTGTGAAAGGCGCCGTTCTGCATGATCGCCAGCAGGCGCTCGCGATCCTGCAGGATGCGAACGTCGGCCAGCGGATCACCGTCGACCAGCAGCAAGTCGGCGAGAAAGCCCTTGCGTACCTGCCCGAGGGATTCGGGCATGCCCATGATTTCGCCGCCCAGCCGCGTCGCGCCGACGATCGCTTGCATCGGCGTAAAGCCGAGGAGGTCGACGAAATAGGCGAGGTCGCGCGCATTGTTGCCGTGCGGATTCCACATGAAGCCATAATCTCCGCCCGGCAGCACGCGGACGCCGCGGCGG
>JALZAO010000179.1 GCA_030948305.1 Pseudomonadota bacterium | reverse complement strand
GAGGATGAACGTGGAGACGATCGGCGTCCAGGTCGACGGCGTATCGAAGCGCTACGCGCATCGCGTGAAGGGTGAGATATACGCCGCCCGCGACGTCAGGCTCGACGTCCGGCCGGGCGAGTTCCTCACCCTGCTGGGCCCGTCGGGCTGCGGCAAGACGACAACGCTGCGAATGATTGCCGGATACGAAAAGCCGGATTCAGGACGCATACGCTTCGGCGGGCAGGACGTGACGGACCTGCCGGCGAACCAGCGCAACATCGGCTTCGTATTCCAGAATTACGCGCTTTTTCCGCACCTTTCGGTGTTCGAGAACGTTGCCTATGGCCTGCGGGTGCGCGGACGGAGCGACGACGCGATCGGAAAGAGCGTCGGCGACGTGCTCGCGCTGGTCGGCCTTGTTGGATACGAGCAACAGTTTTCGGCGCAGCTGTCGGGCGGTGAGCAGCAGCGCGTCGCGCTGGCGCGCGCGATCGTCATCCAGCCGCGCGTGCTGTTGTTCGATGAGCCGCTGTCCAACCTCGATGCCAAGCTGCGCGTCCAGATGCGACAGGAAATCCGGGACCTGCAGCGCCGGCTGGCGATCACGACCGTGTACGTGACACACGATCAGGAAGAGGCGATGGCGGTGTCCGACCGGATCGCCGTGATGCACCAGGGCAGCGTCGTGCAGGAAGGAACCGCCGAGGACCTCTACCATCGCCCGGCGTCGCAGTTCGTGGCCCAATTCGTCGGCCGCATGAACCTCATCGCGGGACGGGTGACGGCGATCGCGGGGGAGACATTGAAGATTGCGGCGCTCGGGACGCTAATCAGCGCTCGCTTGCCGCCCCATGGTCTCGCACCTGGCGATACGGTTCGGCTCATCGTCCGTCCCGAAGCCATCGATGTCGTCCGCGGCGAAAAGACCGGGCCGGAGCTGTTGCCTGCGACCATCGTGTCGCGCACATTTCTCGGGGAAAAAATCGAATATTCAGTCCGCTGCGAGGGTGAAATGCTGCAGATCGTGCGTTACAACGAGGGGCCCGACGCGCTCATTGCCGAGGGTGCAACCGTCTTGCTTCGCTTTGCCCCGGACGCGGTAACCGTACTTGGAGAGAATAGTGTGGAGGGTCGCGAGTGAGCGAGCCGGCGGCCGATGCCGCCGTCCTTTCCCCGGTCACGCGCTCCGGCTTGCCTGCCTTGCTCCTGCTCCTGCTCGTAGGGCTCACGCTCGCGGCTGCCGCGGTGCATGGAGCGGAAGCACCACGCGAAGTACACGGCATGGCCGACGCCTTTGCCGCTCCCGGCGTGGCGATGGCCTGGGGCGTTGTGCGGGGAGCCGATGAAGCGGCAACGGTCGTCGTGGTGCGCATTGTCACGCGCCCGGGGTCCTATCCATGGCTCGCCGTCACCGGCGGCGATCCCTTCACGCAGCGCAAGCTGCCTTTGCTGGCGGCGACACGCAGTGCCGGTGTCATCGACGTGCGGACGCCGCGTGCCCACTTCGCCGACTTTCCCCGCACCGAGCTGCGCCTCTACGAATCCGCGGCGGCGGCGCAGAACGATGTGCCCACGCTGGTTGTGTTCTTTCTTGGCGTGCCGGATACCACACCCGAGTTCGCAACCGAGGACAAGCTCCAGGCGTATCTCAGCGAACGTGCTGCACGCCTCGCCGGCGGCGCGGGAAGCGGAAGCAAGGCGCCGTGAGCCGCGCCGAACAGGACGCGATCACGACAGCAGGGTAAACGTTCACGGATCTTTGCATCGGTCGAGGACGACGTTGAAGCCGGTCAGTCCATCTGAGTGATGAACTTGGTATTGAGGTAACCGTCGAACGTCTCCTTCCCGCCCTCTCTGCCATAGCCGCTGTCGTTGATTCCGCCGAAAGGCGTCTCCGGAAAAGTCATTCCGAAGTGATTGATATTGACCATCCCGGCAGCGAGCGCGTCCGATATCGCATGCGCAGTTTTCGATGAGGTCGTGAATGCGAAAGCGGCCAGCCCATACTGCAGACTGTTGGCGCGGCGCACGACCTCGTCGAAATCCTTGAACGGCGTCACCGCGGCGATGGGCCCGAATGGCTCATCGGTCATCAAGCGAGAATGGTCCGGAAGATCGGTGACGACCGTAGGCGTGAAAAAGTTGCCCTTGGTGCCGATGCGCTTGCCGCCCGTGGCGATCTTTGCTCCGTGCGTGAGTGCATCCGCAACGAAGAGCTCCATCGCCTCGACCCTTCGCGAATGACACAGGGGGCCCATCTGCGTAGCTTCATCCAAGCCCGCGCCGACTTGGATGTTGCCGATGGCGCGAGTGAAGCGCTCCACGTACGAATCGTGGGCGTCTCGCTGAACGTAGAATCGGGTGGGCGAGATACAGACTTGGCCGGCATTGCGCATCTTGTAGGTGGCGAGGAGGTCCGCGGCCCGTTCGATGTCGGCATCGTCGAAGATGATGACCGGCGCGTGCCCGCCGAGCTCCATCGTTGCGCGCTTCATGTGCTGCCCCGCCAGAGCCGCCAATTGCTTGCCGACGGGAACCGAGCCGGTGAACGAAATCTTGCGCACGATGGGGGATCGAATCAAATACTCCGAAACCTCGCTCGGAACGCCCCAGACGAGGTTGAGGCATCCTCGAGGTAGGCCGGCGTCCTCGAACAAGTGGCCCAGCGCGATGATGGCCGAGGGAGCGTCTTCGGGACCCTTGAGTACGATCGTGCAGCCGGCGCCGATGGCCGCACAGATCTTGCGGATGGCTTGATTGAACGGAAAATTCCACGGCGTGAATGCGGCGCAAACGCCGACCGGCTCGTAGACCACCAGTTGCCGGACATTGGGCAATCGTGGCGGGATGACCCGGCCGTAGATGCGGCGGCATTCCTCGGCGTGCCAGTCGGCGTGATCGGCGCAGGCTTTCACTTCGGCCAACGCCTCCGCGAGAGGCTTGCCCTGGTCGAGCGTCAGGTTCCGGGCGATCAGCGGCGCGCGCTCGCGCGTCAGCTCGCCGACTTTGCGCAACACCTGGCTTCGCTCCATGGGCGAGCTCTTGCGCCACGACTCGAACGCGCGCTGCGCGCTGGTCAAGGCCCGATCGAGGTCCGCGGTTGTCGCGTGCGGCAATCGGCCGAGGATTTCGTCCGTGGCAGGGTTCAAGACTTCCTGTTCCCGCCGACCCTCACCGCTTGCCCAAGTACCATCGATGTAGAGCGCGAGCGTTTCATACGTCATGGCAGGATTTCCTCGAAAGCACCGACTTTGACGGTTCGCAGGCCGATTCGCATGTTTCCATACGAAACAAAGGAGGATCTCGATGCGGCCGCACCGCTGCCGCACCGACCGACGCGGGAACAAGGGCGAGCTTGCTCGGCCGCCGCGCCGATCCCGCGTCGGCTACAATCCGCCAGTGCCAGCTCAAGAGTCGCCAGCAGGAATGTCGCACGGACGGGCGCTTACCATCGGATGCGCAAGGTCGGTGGATTCGATGGCGCATTCCCATGCGATAACTGACAGCCGATCGTAACAACTTAAGTGGATCTTCTCAATCAGCCCGCCGTGCAGGGCGGCGTCGCGCCGCTCCTGGTGGCGCTCGTCATTGCCGCTGCGCTCGCGCGAACCCGGTTTGCTTGGCTGGCGATCATCGGGGGCTATGCGACCACCATTGCGCTCACCGCTGGCTTCCAGTTCTCACCCCTCACGGCGTCGCGCAAGCTCCTGCTGGCAGGACTCATCGCGTCGGTGATCGGCATCGCCGCGGACCTGCTGCCGCGCGGCTCCCGCGCAATCGTCGCTGGAGAGTCTGCGGGTTGACAATCCGTGCGCCAGCCCTTAACTTCCGACCATAGCGCCGATTTGACCCTAGCGTGCGACCTGAGAGTCGCACACACCAGTGGGACGCTGCTTCCCCCCCGGGTTACCGGTAGGCCCCAAAGGCCGTAAAGATTGGCAGCCTCAGAGAGTACGGCCAACAGGCCGAAGAGTGGTGTGTGGCGAAAGCCACTACAGCAATTGTTCCATCGCTTTCACGAGCGAGAGGGAACCGACTACTCGACTAGTCGTAGCCTATGGGCAGTGCGTGACTGGTAACGGTTACGTGCGAAGCGCCCGGATAATGCTTCATCCATGGATATTCCGGTTCTGCGAGGAATCGGTATGCGTTCGTTCGTTGCAAACGAACAAGGAGCTAGGCTGGACAGTACGGTCAACGCAAGTGAACTGCTGATAAACACCGTTATCAAAGCCGGGCGAAAGCAACGGAGTACGCCCGAACCAAAAGGTACGTGGCCGGTTGTCTCATTGCTAGACTGGGACACGTCGACGAAGCGCCGCCGGTGGAAAGGCAGGACCTAAGCTGTTCCTGTTGCTGGAGTGGAACAGGGTAAGCCCGTATTTCCGCCCGCGTCGGCAGTTGTGGCGCGGGCAAGCCGATCGCAAGAGGAGCTGTTGGAAATGCGGGTAAAGGATGGTGGAAAAAGCGAACGCCGGGCTGTAATGGTTCGGATAGGGGTTTGAACGTCACCC
>JALZAO010000178.1 GCA_030948305.1 Pseudomonadota bacterium | reverse complement strand
GTGGTCCGCCGCGACAGAGTTTCCCCGCACGTCGATTTGCTCTTTACCAAGCGTGTGCACGGTGATGGGCGTCCAGACGCCGGTTTGCAAGTTCACCAGACCGCTCTGCTTCAGCACACGCGGGTTCCAGTAGGCGAAGCTCATCACGCATGGCGCCAGCCGCTCGTGCCCGCGCGGTCCGTCGATCGCGAAGGCATTCGCATCCAGATGGCCGGCGACCGTGGTCACGTTGCCTTTTTCCTCGGTCCGCGTGTCGAGACGCGTGAGGCAATTCGCCTGCCAGGTTTCTTCGGCGTGCTGTTTATATGCATTCACGCCAAGCATGCCGAAGCGCATGTCGCTTTGAACAGATCGCGCGTCGCCGGTTTCGCGAACGACGAGATCGTGTGAGCCGATCGGCAAGCCGTCGACGCTGACGTCGAAGTGCCACTCGCGGGCGGACGCCGGGACGGCAGCCTGCAGCCCGAGCAGCATCAGGATGGCAAGCAAGGCTCTTGTGCGAGCCGTGTGTCGCCCGCACCTACCAAGAATCCGTCCGGGAACCCTGAGCATACAGGGGTCCAACCGGGCCTCCACCCGCGCGGCGAGTGCGATCCGAATGCAGCGCATGGCCATTGGAGTCGGAAACGACGCCGATGGTTGCGATCTGTCGCGCGAAGAGGCCATCGGGCTTAACATAATCGATGACATCGAGCGAGCGCAATAGCCATGACGCACGACCTCATTCCACTTCTCAGCCAATACGGCCTGGCGATAGTATTCGCCAACGTGCTGATCGAGCAGATCGGCATTCCGGTGCCCGCGATCCCCACGCTGGTCATCGCCGGCGCGCTCGCGGCCGAAGGGAAGCTTTCGGGGCCCTTGCTGTTTGCAGTCGCCATTGCGGCATGCTCGCTCGCCGATGTCGCGTGGTACCTCGCGGGCCGACGCTTCGGGAACGGTGTCATGAAGATGCTGTGCCGGATATCACTGACTCCTGACTTTTGTGTAAGCGAGACCCAGGCCCGCTTCGAGCGTTGGGGCGTAAACGCCCTGGTGATCGCCAAGTTCGTTCCCGGCCTCGCGACCATCGCGCCGCCGCTGGCGGGCGCCACGCGCATCGGCTGGCCGCAGTTTCTATTTTTCAACACCTTGGGCGCGGCCCTCTGGGTGGGCGCCGGTCTCGGCGGCGGGATGTTGCTCGGGCGGCAAATGGAATGGCTCCTGACGCGACTGGATGAAATAGGAAGCGTCGCCATCGTCATCATCGTCGCGCTGTTAGCAGCGTATGTCGCGTTCAAATGGTGGGAGCGGCGCCGCTTTTTCACCATGTTGCGCATGGCGCGGATCGGAGTGGATGAACTGTATCGTCTCATCGACGCCGGGCTGAAGCCGGTGATCGTCGACGTCAGGTCTCCGACGGCCCGCGCGCTCGAGCCGCGGCGGATTCCCGGAGCGCTGCACGTGCCGCTCCACGCCGTCGATCACCACGTCAAGGACCTGCCGCGAGACCGCGAGATCATTCTCTACTGCTCGTGCCCGAACGAGGCGTCCGCGGCGCAAGTCGCCAAGATTCTCATGAACAGCGGCTTCGCGAAGGTGCGGCCGCTGCATGGCGGCCTCGACGCATGGATTGAAGCCGGCTACGAGGTCGAGGACCTACCTGCGGCAGAGGCCATCGTGGTGGTTTCCGCACCCGCTGAAAATGCGGGCAAAGCCTGACTTGGGACTCCCAAGCTTCTCGGCAGAACGTCTTATCCAGTGAACCTTATCAGGACGCTAGCGCTCAAACAGGTCGAGTCGGCCGCGATTGTGTACAAAGACGGTTCCTTGCCTCATCAAAAGTTACCCGGGAGCACCATCATGCGCAAAATAATGACCCTCGGGCTCGCCTCTCTCCTCCTGACGATTCCTTTCGCGACCTCAGCCCAGGAAGCCTTCACGAGCCGCAGCGTCAACGTACGCGCCGGCCCCGATACTTCGTATCCGGCGGTCGCAACGCTGGGCGGGGGCGCGCCGGTGGAAGTGATGGGATGTCTTGACGACTGGAGTTGGTGCGACATCGTCTTCGGGTACAACCGCGGCTGGGTCTATGCGCCGTACTTGACCTATGTCTACCAGGGTGCGCGCGTTCCGTTCTATACCTACGCCCCGACTTTCGGCATTCCGATCGTAGCCTTCTCGCTCGGCTCGTATTGGGACCGGTACTATCGCGGGCGAGAGTGGTACGGTCGACGCGACTATTGGGAGCGCCGTGAGCCGCGGCACATCAGGCCTCCGGGGCCGTCGCCGCGGACGTGGAGTGAGCGCTCGGATTATCAAGGACGCAGGACGCAGTCGGGCCCGCCTGCTTACACGGGCAATCGAGAGACGTTTGGCGGACGTGATAATCGCCCGTCGCGCGAAGGCGGCGAGCCATCACCGGACCGACGAGGCTTTCAGGGCGCGCCGAGCGGCTCGCCGCCGGTGGGTCGTCCGGCTCAGGAAAACCGACGTCCCGGACAACAGGGCGGGCCACCACCCCAGGAAATCCGACGGGCGAGTCCCGTGCAACAGGGCGGCCCACCACAGGAAATGCGACGTGCGAGTCCCACGCAGCAGGCCGCTCCGCCTCCCGCCCCGCACGAAGGTGGGGGGAGTGAAAAGAATCGCGCGCCAGAGACTGAGCAGGGCCGCGGCAAGGAACGCGAAGGCGCCAAGCCGTAGGAAGGCAGCGTGCCATCACCAAACGTCGGCGGGAAGTAACCAGGCGTCCGGTACGCAGCGCGTCATCGCGGCCGGCATCGCGATCGCGCACGCCTCTCGGCGAGCGATCAGCCGGTGTACACCGGCGCCGGCTGGCTGAAGTAAGCGTCGAGCAGGTGATAGACGAGTCCCCAGTTTTTCGACCGGGTACTGGTGTGTGCAATCCCCGGCATGACGACGAACTGCTTGTCGGGGTTCGGGAGCCTGGCGAAAAAATTGGCGAGGTCCTGGAAAGACGCGATGCCGTCCCACTGGCCGCGCATGATCAGGACGGGCACGGAGATCTTCTCCGGATCGATGACGGGAAGATTCGCCGACATGTCGACATACGTTCCGGTCGGAACCGATTTGTCCAGCGCGAGCACCGCGTCGGCAAACGCGTCGACCACCGTGAGATCGCTGGTGTCGGGATGGTCGCGGGTGAAGATGCTCCGCACGAACGCGCGATCGATCGGCCGGCGGTTGCTCGCGCGATATTCCTCGAGCCTCTTTTTGCGCTCGGCGAGCGTCGGGCTCCCCTCTCCGGTCCAGACCAGCGCGTCGAGCGCGAGACGTTGCACGCGCTCGGCATGCCGTTGCGCAAACAGACCTGCGCGAAGCGCGCCCGACGATGCGCCGTAGAGCAGGAGCTTCCGATCCGCGCTACGGTTCAGGATGTATTCCGACGCGGCGGCGAGATCGTCGGCGCCGCACGAGACATCCGCATTCACCGGCCGTGACTTGTCCGAGCGTCCGTAACCTTCGCAATCGACGCACCAGGTGTCGTAGCCGCGGCGAGCGAACCAGTCCATGGTGGACGCCTCGGGCTTGCCGGGGATCTGCAGGTCGAACACCGGCGTCGCGGACACGGACGACCCGTGCACGAAGAGTATCGTCCCGTTCTTGTCGGAGGCGATGCGATTCCTGAGTTGCTTACGCCACAGGAAAAGCTTGACGTTGTCGCTGCCGGCGCGCTTGACCGTCCAGTGCTCAGTGCCGCTGACCTCGGCCAACGGTCCGGGCTGTGCCTGCGAATCCTCCGCCCGAACCACCATGCCCGCGCACGCCGCCGCAGCCGCGGTGAGAAAGGAGCGGCGCGAGCCTCCGGCGAGGGCCCCCGCGCGAAGCGCGGGGATCGTCGGGAATTGCGAGTCGCCGCTTGAGGCCGACATGTTTGGCTTCATCCGGCGATGAAGGTCGAACGAGGCCGACGGCGCGAGTTCGCCGCCGATTCCGCTAGTTTCACAGCTTCCCTCTGCACTGCCGCGTCCGGCATGAGTCTTGGCGTCCTTACGCGTTCTTCAACGCGTAGCCATATGCGAGATTGGTGCGCCCCGCGCCGTGCTTGTCGTAGAGCTCCTTGTAGCTTGCGAGCCGGTCGTTCTCGAGCGCCGCGCGCTGCTGAGGCTTGTAGTTGTAGATGCGCGCGTTGTTGCCGCCGAAGATCGCCGTCTTGACCCGACCGTCCGCCGCCCCGAGAGGCTGCAGCGCGTATTTCTGCCGCAGGTCCTCAGGAATCTCGAGCCGCCGCAGCGCTTCGATCTGCCATTGCGGCGAGCCAGTCCAGATGGCGTCCGTTCCCCAGCAGACATGATCCGCGCCCATGCCTTTGATGAGCTGGCCGATCATTACCGCGGAAACGCGCGGATCGGCAATCGTCGATTGCGCGAACAGCTGGCCGACGTCAGCGTAGACGTTCTTGACTCCATACTTGGCCGGAATCTCGGAGAGATCGGTGATCCATTCGATGCGTCCGGTTTGCTCGAACTGCGCCCACGCGTCCTCGACCTTGCCG
>JALZAO010000177.1 GCA_030948305.1 Pseudomonadota bacterium | reverse complement strand
GAGGCGGGCGGGTACGTGGTCCAGCTGGGCGCCTTCGCCAATAATGCCAACGCTCAAAACTTCGTCGCCCATCTCGCGAACCAAACAGCTGGCCTGACCGTCGAAGCCAAGGTGCGGCAGATTGACGGCCTCTTTCGTGTCTTCGTAGGACCCTATCCGACGCGGGACGACGCGCGCCGCGCGCTTGACATCCTGCGCGATACTGCGGGCCTCGAGGGAACCGTGAAGACCCCATGATCTGCTCCAGGATCAGACGCTGACCCGATTTCGTCATCGCGTTCGTTATAATTGTGCGTGCCGTGCGCGCCACGTCGTTGACATGACGGCGCTTCCATTGGTCGTTCCCTGGAACTCCATGACCCGCTTTATTTCCCGCGCTCCCTGGATTCTTGCATTGCTCTGTTTGCTGAGCGCAGGCGTCGCCCGCGCCCAGCTCACCATAGAAATCGTCGGCGGGGGCGCGACTACCATCCCGATCGCCATCGTGCCCTTCGCCAGCGACGCGTATCCGTTGAGCACGACCGCCGTCGTCAGCGCCGATCTCGCGCGAAGCGGCCTGTTCAAGCTCGTCGACGCGGGCGGCGTCGTTCCGCGACCGTCGCGGGCGGAGCAGGTGCGATACAGCGATTGGACCTCGCGCGGCGCGGACGCGGTCGTAGTGGGCAGCATGACGCCGCAGCCGGATGGCCGGGTCGAAGTACGTTTCGCGCTGCTCGACACGGTCAAGCAGGGCGAACTCGCGGGGTTTACCTACGTCGTCCAACCGGCGCAGCTTCGCGCTACCGCGCACCGGATTGCCGACGTCATCTACGAAAAACTGACCGGCGATGCCGGCGTGTTCAGTACCCGGATCGCCTACATCGCCAAGCAGGGTCCGCGCTACGAGCTGCTCGTCGCCGAGGCGGACGGCTTCAATCCGCAATCGATCGTCAGCTCCAACGAGCCGCTGCTTTCGCCGGTCTGGTCGCCGGATGGCACTCGCATCGCCTACGTGTCGCTCGAAAACAAGAAGCCGGTGGTGTACGTGCAATCCCTGTCGACAGGCGGGCGCCAAGTCATCGCCAATTTTCGCGGCAGCAACAGCGCGCCGGCCTGGTCGCCGGACAGCTCACGTCTGGTGGTTACCCTCACCAAGGACGGTGGGTCGCAGCTCTACCTCATCAACGCCGACGGCAGCGGCGTGCAACGGCTCACCAGCTCCGCCGGAATCGATACCGAGGCGAACTTTGCCGCCGACGGACGGTCGATACTCTTTACCTCGGACCGCGGCGGCAGCCCGCAGATTTACCGACTGACGCTCGGCGGCAGCGCAATCGAGCGGATGACCTACGACGGCAGCTACAACGTTTCGCCACGCAATCTTCCCGATGGCCGAGGATTCGTGTTCGTGCGTCGCGACGGCGGACGATTCAATATCGCGTTGCAGGATTTCGCGACACGGCAGGTGCAGGTCCTGACCCAGGGCTCGCTCGACGAATCTCCGAGCGTCGCACCCAACGGTAAGCTGATCATCTACGCATCGGAGGCCGGGGGCCGTGGTATATTGGCCGCAGTCTCCAGCGACGGTCGTGTCAAGCAGCGATTGACCGCGGCCGCGAGCGACGTGCGCGAGCCCGCGTGGGGCCCGCTTCTCAAGTGAGCGGGGCGCCCCCTTGCGACCTCGGCCACCATCGCCACCTTTCGCCAATCTCAGGAGGTCAACATGCAAGCGTCCGTCCAAAAACTACTGATCAGCGCATTGTTCGCGAGCTTGCTCGCCGCCTGCGGCACGACGCCGACGACCGATTCCGGGGCCCCGGTCGAAGACCGTAACGTCGGGCCCGGAACGACGGGCGCGGCCACTTCGGGTACTGCCACCGGCAATGTCGCCGGCACCGCCACCGGCAGCCAGGGGAATCGACTGCGCGATCCGAACAGCATTCTTTCCAAGCGCAGCGTCTACTTCGATTTCGACAGCTACGAGGTCAGGGATGACTACAAGCCGCTGATCGACGCGCACGCCCGCTATCTGCAGGGCGAGCGCAACGGCCGGATGACGATCCAGGGCAACACCGACGAGCGCGGCAGCCGCGAGTACAACATCGCACTCGGGCAGCGGCGCGCGGATGCGGTGAAGAAGATGATGATGCTCCTGGGCGCGACCGAAGCGCAGATCGAAACGGTCAGCTTCGGCAAGGAAAAGCCGCGCAATCCCGGCCACGACGAAGGCGCGTGGACGGAGAATCGCCGCGACGACTTCGTTTATCGGGGCGAATAGCGCGTGGCGCGTTTCGGCGCTCCCGCAGCGCTGGCGTTCCTGCTCGTCGTCGAGGTGGCCACGGCGCCGGCGCGCGCGGCGATGTTCGACGACGACGAGGCGCGCAAGCGGATCGAGACGCTTCGCGGCCGCGTCGACCAGATCGAGCGCTCGCTGGCGCAGCGCCTGGACACGCTAGAGACGAAGAATGCGGGCGTCGTCGATCTGTTCAAGGACGTCGAGCAGATCAAGGCCGACATCGCCAAGCTGCGCGGCCAATACGAGGTGCTGACCTACGAGCTGGAGCAGGCGCAAAAGCGGCAGCGCGATCTCTATCTCGATCTCGACAGCCGTGTGCGCAAGCTCGAGGGCGGCCCGGGGGCCGCCGCCGGAACGCCGGGCGCAAGCGACGCGACACCTGGAGTGGCGGGCGGCTCGGGGCCAATGGCCACCGCTCCGGCTCCCGGACGCGCGGGCGACCTTGCCGCCGAGCAGCGCGCGTACGACGCCGCGCTCGACCTGTTCAAGAGCGGCAACTATTCCGCGGCGACGTCGAGCTTCCAGGCATTCACACGCAGCTATCCGCGAAGCCCTCTGGCGCCCTCGGCGATGTATTGGGCCGGCAATGCGCAATACGCGCAAAAAGATTTTCGGGCCGCGATCACGACTCAGCGTCAATTGCTCGCCGCGTTCCCCGACAGTCAGAAAGTGCCCGACGCGCTGCTCAATATCGCCAGCGCCCAGATCGAGCTCGGCGACAATGCCGGCGCGAAAAAGACGCTTGAGGAAATCGTCGCCAAGTATCCAACGTCGGAGGCGGCGGGCAAGGCACGCCAGCGTCTTCCGGGCCGCTGAATCGGACCCGCGTGAAGTCGTTCTCGGCGCGGCTGATCGCCTGGCAGGAGCATGCCGGGCGCCGCGATCTGCCGTGGCAGAACACGCGCGACGCGTATCGCATCTGGATTTCCGAAATCATGCTGCAGCAGACGCAGGTGGCGACAGTGATGCCGTACTACCGGCGTTTCCTGCGCGCCCTTCCCGACGTCCGATCGCTTGCCGCGGCTCCGATCGAGCTCGTGCTGCAGTTGTGGAGCGGCTTGGGGTACTACCGTCGTGCGCATCTGTTGCATCGCGCTGCGCAGGAGATCGTCGGCCGGCATGGCGGCACTTTTCCGCGCGATGCCGCGACACTGGAAACGCTGCCGGGTGTCGGCCGCTCGACCGCCGCGGCGATCGCCGCCTTCGCCTACGGCGAGCGGGGCGCAATTCTCGATGGCAACGTCAAGCGCGTGCTGGCGCGGCACCAGGGCATCGAAGGCCACGCTGGCGATCCTGTCGTCCTCCGGGCGCTCTGGGCGCGAGCCGAGGATCTGCTGCCATCCGCGCGGGTCGAACCGTATACGCAAGCGTTGATGGACTTGGGCGCGACGGTGTGCCTGCGTTCGACACCGGACTGCACGCGTTGCCCGGTCACCGACGACTGCGTCGCGCGGCTGACGAGTCGAATCGACGAGCTGCCTCTCCCGCGCCCGCGAAAACCGCTGCCGCAGCGCGAAGTCGCCGTACTGCTGATCGGTCGCGGTGACGAAATTCTGCTCGAGCGGCGGCCCCCGACCGGCATTTGGGCCGGCCTCTGGAGCCTGCCGGAAGTTTCCTGCGACACCGATGTCGCGGCGTATTGCCGCGATCGCTTCGGCGCCGAAGTCACGGCGGGTGCCGCGTTGACGCCCATCGAACACACGTTTACGCATTTCCGGCTGCGACTCACGCCGCTGCCCTGCAGCGTCGAGCGCTGGCCGACGCGAATGGAAGACTCCGGTCGCAGTGCCTATGTGTGGCTGCCGCTGCCAGATGCGAGGGGCGCGGCGCTGCCCGCCCCGATCAAGAAGCTCTTGCGCGAATTACGGTCTCAACGCGCTACGGCTTGAACGCCCGCAGGTCGCCGGGAAGGAGCGTCTCCGAGCGCTCCCTGTATTCGCGGCGAAAGGCGAGGAGCTCCCTGGCCGCATCTTTGTTCTTGCCCTCGGCGATCAAGCGGCGGATGCGCTTGATCCATTCGTCCGGTGCAAGCGGCGCCGAGTCCTTGCGACGTTCGAGCGTGGCTTTGTCGGCCATGTCAGCTTTTCTTTTTTCCAATGCATTCGCGTTCTGGGCCGGCGCGGGTTCGGCGTTGCCCATGTTGCCGCCCGCAATATCGTCCGCGCTCTTGCCCAGGCGGTTATCCGGCAATGCGCCGGTCGCCGAAGACTGCGCCGCGAGCTTGCGCTCGGCCATCATCGGAGCGGGTGCCGCCGCGCTTGCAGGCGCAGGTGGAGGC
>JALZAO010000176.1 GCA_030948305.1 Pseudomonadota bacterium | reverse complement strand
CAGCACGCATGCGCCGCCCCAGAACCAAATCTTTTCGCCGGCATTGAATCTGCCCGACGGGGGCTCATGCTTGGAAAGCAGGCCGCCGAAGTGACGGATCCATTGCCAGTCGCCGGGTCCGGGAAAGTTGTCGCGCACGAAATTGAACAACAGCATCAGAACACAGATCGAAAACAGCGGCCCGGCGAAGTTGTGCAAATTCTTGCCCAGGATCGCGAGCCACGAAAACAGCGTGTAACCGATCAGCGGCAGCAATACCGCCTTGCCAAACAGCATGATGAGCCCGGATATCGCCAGGATGCTGAAGGTGATCGCCGTCGACCAATGAATGACGCGATCGAGGAGGGTGAAGCGCAGTAACACGCGCCCAGTCGGCGGCGCATGCAATGCCAGCGTCCCCTTGACCCAGTAGAAGGTCGCGATCACGAGAAACAGCAATACCAGCGCCCAGCCGCCGAACACCGAGATATCGCTGTTGCGAAGCGTCCGCCAGGTCTGCCCTTGCGGTTGCATGAGCACGTTGGTCTCGCGACCGACGACGGTGGTGGTGGCGGGTGCATTGGAACGGACCCCGCGCCACACCGGGGCGTTGTTCAATGGCTGCACTGCCTGCCGTTGCGCTTCCGCCGCGGGCGAAGAATTCTCGGGAGTCAGCGGCGGAGTGGGTATTTGAGTGGACGAGGAGCTCTCGGACGAAGGCGCCGGCGTTGGTGCCTGAGCGTACGAGAAGCTCGCGCCAAGGAACGAGAGCGAAAGCGCCGCAAGCAGAGCGACCGCCAATCGCGCGAGGGAAGACTCGACCATCACCGCTCCTACCTGATCCGCTTGTACTCGTTCTGGTTTTGAGCGCGCGCCTCCAGGGCGTGCTCCCATTGCGTCTTGTCGCCGTTGAATGGCGCCGCCTTGTACGGCGGCGTGTCCGGCTTGCCCTGATAGCTTCCCTGCTTGTAATTGACGACCTGCGGCCGCTCGCCGCAAGCCGCGAGGCATAGCACGAGCGGCAGCATGAGCACACCCGCGAACTGCTTCATGACTTGCTCCCCGGCGCCGGGGACGCTTGCGGCGCAGTGTTGGGCACCGGCTGTCCCTGGACAGCATCGGGACGTCCGTACGCCGCATCCCAGCCCCACGGCGGTGTAGCCGCGGTGCCGCGCGCCGCGCGCATCGTCACGCGCTGGCGATAGATGTCGGAAAGCACGTCGGCGTCGCCACCCAGGAGCGCCTTGGTCGAGCACATTTCGGCGCACGCCGGCAGCTTGCCCTCGCTCAATCGGTTGCGTCCGTACTTGGCGAATTCCTCCGGCGAGCCATCCGCTTCCGGGCCACCGGCGCAGAACGTACACTTGTCCATTTTGCCGCGCACGCCAAACGCTCCCGTCTGCGGAAACTGCGGCGCGCCGAATGGGCACGCATAAAAGCAATAGCCGCAGCCGATGCACAGATCCTTGTCGTGCAGGACGACGCCTTCCTCGGTCTTGTAGAAGCAATCGACCGGGCATACCGCCATGCATGGCGCATCCGAGCAGTGCATGCACGCGACCGAGATCGAGCGCTCGCCCGGCACGCCGTCATTGATGGTGACCACGCGCCGTCGATTCACTCCCCAAGGAATGTCGTGCTCCTGCTTGCAGGCGGTGACGCAGCCATTGCACTCGATGCAGCGCTCGGCGTCGCACAGAAATTTCATTCGGGCCATGATCTTGTTCCTTCTCGCTTGGCAGGAGTGGCGGCGTTATCGTTTCAGGCCTTGGCGACCTGGCACAGCGTCGTCTTGGTTTCCTGCATCATCGTCACCGAGTCGTAGCCATAGGTCGTCGCTGTGTTGACGGCCTCTCCGCGCACGATCGGCGCCGCGCCCTCGGGGTAGTACGGGAGCATGTCCTTGCCCATCCACCAGCCGGAGAAATGAAACGGGATAAAGGTCGTGCCCGACGCGACACGTTCGGTCACCTGAGCCTTGACCTTGATCTGCGCGCCGGTCGGCGACTTGACCCACACGTATTCACCGTCCCTGACGCCGCGATCGTTCGCGTCCTTCGGGTTGATCTCGACGAAGTTCTCCTGCTGCAGCTCCGCCAGCCATTTGTTCGATCGCGTTTCCTCGCCGCCGCCCTCGTACTCGACTAGGCGGCCGGAGGTCAGCACCAGCGGAAAGTTCTTGGCGACCTCGTTCTTGATGTTGTCCTGCTGCACCGCCTTGTAAAGCGTAGGCAGGCGCCAGAAGGCTTTCTTGTCGTCGTGCGTCGGATACTTGGCGACCATGTCCGGACGCGGTGAATACAGAGGCTCGCGATGCTGCGGAATGCCGTCGGGGAAATTCCAGACGATGGCGCGCGCCTTCGCATTGCCGAAAGGATGGCAGCCGTGCTTCATCGCCACCCGCTGAATGCCTCCGGAAAGATCGGTCTTCCAGTTCTTGCCTTCGGCCAGCTTTTTCTCCGCGTCGGTCAGGTCGTCCCACCAGCCTAGCTTCTTCAGCAGCACGTGATCGAATTCCGGGTAGCCCGTCGAAAGCTCGGAGCCTTTGGGGAACGAGCCATCCTCGGCGAGCAGACTGACGCCCTCGCGCTCGATGCCGAAATTGGCGCGGAAGCAACCACCGCCATCCATCACGTGACGCGACTGGTCGTAGAGGTTCGGCGAGCCCGGGTGCCTGATCTCCGGCGTTCCGTAACACGGCCACGGCAGCCCGTAATAGTCGCCGTCGCACGGTCCACCCTTGGCGCGCATCGTCTTCACGTCGAAGGTGTTCATGTTTTTCATGTGCAACTTCAGGCGCTCGGGCGACTGGCCGGTGTAGCCGATCGTCCACATGCTGCGGTTGATCTCGCGGAGGATGTCCTCCGGAACCGGTTCGTCCCAGCCATCCTTGTCCTTCACGACCTTGATTTTTTGCGAGCCGTCCGCCTGCTTGCCCAGCAGCTGATCGCCGTAGCCGAACTTCTTGGCGAAGGCGAGCATCAAGGTGTGATCGGGCTTGGATTCGAACAGCGGCTCGATCACCTTTTCGCGCCACTGCAGCGACCGCCCCGATGCCGTGACCGAACCCGAGGTCTCGAACTGCGTGCATGCAGGAAGCAGGTACACCGCACGATTCGGATTGGGTTTCAGTCCCGCCTTGTTCAGGATCGCGGTCGCCTGCTCGGTCGACGGCATCGCCGCCATCGCCGCGGTCGCCGAAGGATAGGGATCGACGATCACCAAGGTATCGAGCGCATGCAGCGCCGCTTGCATTTCCATCCCGCGCGACTGGCTGTTGGGCGCGTGGCCCCAGAACACCATCGCCCGCAGGTTGCTGTCCTGGTCGATCAGCTCATTTTTTTCCATGACGCCGTCGATCCAGCGCGACACCGTCATGCCCGGCTTTTCCATCATCGCCTGCGACGCGAACTGCTTCTTGATCCACTCGTAGTCGACGCCCCATACGGCCGAGAAGTGCTTCCACGATCCCGCCGCGAGACCGTAATAACCGGGCAGCGAATCCGGGTTCGGGCCGACATCGGTGGCACCCTGGACATTGTCGTGACCGCGGAAGATATTGGCGCCGCCGCCGGACACGCCGACGTTGCCGAGCGCGAGCTGGACGATGCATGATGCGCGAACGATCGCGTTGCCGATGGTGTGCTGGGTCTGGCCCATGCACCAGACCAGCGTTGATGGCTTGTTCTTGGCCATCATCTCAGCCACCTGATACACCTGCGCCTCGGGAACACCGGTCACTTCCTCGACCTTGTCCGGCGTCCACTTGGTCAGGATCTCGTCACGGACTTTGTCCATGCCGTAAACGCGATCGTGGATGTACTGCTTGTCTTCCCAGCCGTTCTTGAAGACGTGGTGCAGGATGCCGAACAGGAACGGAATGTCGGTTCCCGAGCGGATGCGGACATAGACGTCCGCCTTGGCGGCGGTGCGCGTGAAGCGCGGGTCGACCACGATCATCTTCGCGCCGGTCTCCTTGGCGTGCAGCATGTGCAGCATGGATACCGGGTGCGCCTCGGCCGCGTTCGAGCCGATGTACATCGCACAGCGCGTATTCTGCATATCGTTGTAGGAGTTGGTCATCGCACCATACCCCCACGTATTGGCAACTCCGGCCACCGTGGTCGAATGGCAGATGCGCGCTTGGTGATCCATGTTGTTGGTGCCGAAGAAAGACACGAACTTGCGCATCAGATACGCTTGCTCGTTACTGTGCTTCGAGCTGCCGACCCAGAACACCGCGTCGGGCCCCGACTCCTTCTTTATCGCCAGCAAACGGTCGCCGACTTCGTTGATCGCCTGATCCCACGGAATCTTCTGCCACTTGCCGTTGACGAGCTTCATCGGCGACTTCAGCCGATGCGAGTTCTCGTGCATGCCGTGCTCGCGCACCGATGCACCCTTGGCGCAGTGCGCGCCGAGGTTGAGCGGCGAATCGAAGACCGGCTCCTGGCGTATCCAGACGCCGTTTTGGACCACCGCATCGATCGAGCAGCCGACCGAGCAATGGGTGCATACCGTGCGCTTGACAACGATTTCTCCGGCCTCGCCTTTGCCCTCGGCCTTGCCCACGAGGTTGAAC
>JALZAO010000175.1 GCA_030948305.1 Pseudomonadota bacterium | reverse complement strand
CCAGCAACGCGGTGTCCCATTTCGGCCGCGCGAGCAGCCCGACCGCCTTTTGCGTCCCGACGCGGCAGGGCGTGCATTGACCGCAGGATTCGTCGGCAAAAAAGCGCATCAGATTGAGCGCGGCGTCGCGTGCTCGGTCGTGTTGCGAAAGGATGATCACCGCCGCGGAGCCGATGAAGCATCCGTGCGGCTGTAGCGTATCGAAGTCGAGCGGGACGTTGGCCAATGATGCCGGCAGAATTCCGCCGGATGCGCCGCCCGGCAGATAAGCGTAGAGCTCGTGTCCGGGAAGCATGCCGCCGCAAAATTCGTCGATCAGCTCGCGCACGGTGATGCCCGCCGGCGCGAGATGCACGCCGGGCTTCGCCACCCGCCCGGAGACCGAAAACGAGCGCAGGCCCTTGCGCCCGTGACGTCCCTGACCCGCGAACCACTCGGCGCCCTTCTCCAGAATGTCGCGCACCCAATACAGCGATTCCATGTTGTGCTCGAGCGTGGGACGCCCGAAGAGTCCAACCTGCGCGACGTAAGGCGGGCGAAGGCGCGGCATGCCGCGCTTGCCTTCGATCGACTCGATCATGGCCGACTCTTCGCCGCAGATGTACGCGCCGGCGCCGCGCCGCAGATGAATTCGCGGTAGCGCCCGGGGGGGATCGGCCTGCAGCGCGTCGAGTTCGCGCTCGAGTACCGCCCGGCAGGCTGCATATTCGTCGCGAAGGTATACGTAGATGTCGTCGATACCGACGGCCCACGCCGCGATCAGCATGCCTTCGATAAAACGGTGCGGATCGCGCTCGAGATAGTAGCGATCCTTGAACGTGCCCGGCTCACCCTCGTCGATGTTGACCGCCATCAACCGAGGCGCGGGCTCGGCGCGCACGATTTTCCATTTGCGTCCGACCGCAAACCCGGCGCCGCCCAGGCCCCGCAGGCCCGAGTGCTCCATCGCGGCAATGACCGCGTCGACCGTACGCTCGTCGCTTCCGCACGCGAGCAGCGTCCGATAGCCGCCGTCAGCGCGATACGCCGCGTAATCGACATACGGCGCCGGCTCGGCCTCAGTACGCTTGAGCGCGATCGCCTCGGCGATCTTTTCCGCCGTCGCGCCATCTACCGTGTTGCGTCCGACGACTGCCGCCGGCGCGTGCTCGCAACGGCCGATGCAGGGCGCGCCGATCACCCGCACGGCGGCCCCACTCGCACGCTCGACGGCGTGGTGCAATGCTTCGGCGCCGGCCATCTGACAGGAGAGGGTTTCGCAGATCCGCACCGTCAGCGCCGGCGGCGGCGTTTCGCCCTCCTTCACCACGTCGAAATGGTGATAGAAGGTGGCAACTTCATAAACCTCGGTGCGCGCGAGCTTGAGCTCCTCGGCCAGCGCGAGGATATGCGCCGCCGAAATATGTCTGTAGCGATCCTGAATTTGGTGCAGGAACTCGATCAGCAGGTCACGCCGTCGTGGCGCAGGCCCGAGCAGCGCACGGATCTCGGTCACAGCCTGCGGGTCGACGGGACGTCCCTTCGGATACCCACGAACGCCGCGTTTGCGGCCGAGCGCCGATGTATCGACGACCGAGACTTCGCTCATGCGCGACCGCCGGCGGGCTGCGTTCGTTCGAGGCTCGTGCGGGTCATGGCGTCAGTGGAGGAAGTCGCAGTATTTTTCGACATGCGCGGCAAGGTCCAGTGAGTGCTGGCGTACCAGACGCTCGGCAAGCTCGGTATCGCGCTTTTCCAGCGCTTCGATGATACGCATGTGATCGACGATCGAGCGCGCCGCGCGGTCGCTTTGCGAGATGGTCATCCTCCGTATCGCCCGAACGTGGATGAAAAGATTCTCGATCGTCTTGCCCATCAGATGCGAGCCGGAGAGGCCAATGATCGCCTGATGAAACGCGATATTCGCATCCGAATACTCCTCGATGTGATCGGCCGGCGTGGCGTTTTTGAAATCGTCGAACATGTGGCGCAGCGCGAGGATGTCCTCGTCCGACGCATTGATGGTCGCGAGCCGCGCCGCCATGCTTTCGAGCGCGGCCCACATCTCGATCATTTCCACGATCTGCTTTTTGGTCTTGCGGATGATGAAAACACCGCGCCGCGGAACCGTGCGCAGAAATCCCTCCTGCTCGAGCAGCGTCATCGCTTCACGGATCGGCGTGCGGCTGACGCCGAGCGCCTGGCTCAGTTGCCGCTCATCCAGGCGAATCTCGTCGCGGTGCGCATAGATGTCGGCGTCCATGATCGCCTGCTTCAGCGCCGCGTACGCCTGGTCGCGGAAGCTCACGTTGGAACTGAGCGGCTGCAGCCCGAGCGTCGGCAGCGCCGGTCGCGTACCGGGCGCTTCGGCAACAGTGGTCATGGCTTCGCCTCCCATCTCTGCTTGCGCGGATGCGAGGCAACCGCGCGCAGCTGTCGCATATCAGGTGCTGTCGTCAATGCAAGGCCCCCGCCGCGCGCTGCGCTCGCTGGCGAATGAGCGCCAGCACGACGTCGGTAGTCGGAGTCGGAATGCCGGTGAAGAGCCCCAACTCCTGCACCACACCGACCAGCGGCTCGACCTCCATCGACCGGCCGCGCTCCAGGTCCTGCAACATCGACATCTTGTGCGGTCCCAGTGCGCCTGCGCCGTCGATGCGTCGCTCGATATCGACACGGAGGTGCAGACCGAGGCAGTCGCCGATCGCTTTCGCTTCTAGCATCATCGCTCGACAGATCGCGCGCGTTCCCGGATCGCCGCTGATGATATCGACCGTCGCCAGGGTCAGCGCGCTGATCGGGTTGAAGCACATGTTGCCGCATAACTTGAGCCAGATCTCGTCGCGAATGTCGTCGCGGACAGGCGCTTCGAGGCCACCCGCCACCATCGCCTCGTGCAGCAATTCGACACGCGCGCTTTTCCGGCCGTCGGGTTCGCCGATCGGAAATTTGCGGCCATGCTCGTGGCGTATGACTCCGGGCGCGATGACTTCGGCTGCCGGAAATACGACGCAGCCGATGGCGCGTTCCGGGCCCAGCCGTTTCCACTGCCTGCCGCCCGGATCGATGCTGCGGAAATGGACGCCGGAAAGGCGCTCGTTGCCATGGAAGTACCAATAGGGAATGCCGTTGCTGGCGGTGACGATGCTTGTCGACGGTCCCAGCAGCGGGAGCATTGCGTCGACTGCCTCGTCGATCGTATGCGCCTTGAGTCCGATGATCACGTAATCCTGGTGGCCGAGCTCGGCCGCATTGTCGGTGCATCGAAGGTGCGCAACGTGCTCTTCACCGTTATATTGCAGGCGCAGGCCCGCCGCGCGTATGGCTTCGAGATGGGGTCCTCGGGCGACCAAGCTCACCTCAGCCCCCGAACGAGCAAGGGACACGCCCATATAGCCCCCGATCGCGCCGGCACCGAAGACGCATACCTTCACTTTCTCTCCTGATGGCCTGCACGGTGGACGGCCCGTATCGAGAGGGCGGGCGGCTATGGGCCTCGGCTCGCCAGCGCCCTCGGTAGCCCTAAATCGCGGTTGACTTTGACTGATATACTACATACGTTATGCCAAACATCTAAAAAAAGCCAGACGTGGCCGCGTAAGACGGCCCATACCCGGCGGTAGACACCACCACTATTGGCCACTAAGGAGGAGAAGCTCGATGGAATCGGCACGGGACACCAAATCGTTCTTTGCGTCGCCCTGGGTGCAGCTCGTCATCGGCGTTGTCTGCATGGTCATGATCGCCAACCTGCAATATGGCTGGACATTTTTCGTTCCCGACATCCAGAAGAAATTCGGCTGGGACCGGGCGGCGATCCAGGTCGCGTTCACGCTATTCGTCCTGTTCGAGACATGGCTGGTACCGATCGAAGGCTGGTTCGTCGACAAGTACGGTCCGCGGATCGTGATTTTCGTCGGCGGCGTCCTGTGCGGAATTGCCTGGGTCATGAATTCATACGCCGACTCGCTGGCCATGTTTTATGCGGCACAAGTCATCGGCGGCATTGGCGCGGGCGGGGTCTACGGGACGTGCATTGGCAATGCGCTCAAATGGTTCCCGGGCCGGCGCGGCCTGGCCGCAGGGATTACGGCTGCCGGCTTCGGCGCCGGCTCGGCGCTGACGGTCGTGCCGATCATCGCGATGATCAAGGACAGCGGGTTCCAGGCCACGTTCTTCAATTTCGGCATCGGCCAGGGCATCATTATCTGCATCTTCGCTTTTGCGATGTTCGCGCCGAAACCTGGCCAGGTTCCCGACGTCGTCAATCAGGCCGCGGTGATCCAGAGCCGGCGCCAGTTTGCGCCCAATGAGATCATCGGTCCGAATTCGTGGTGGATCATCGGCGCGATCATCGCCCTGGTGGGGGGCCTTGGGATGTGGGCCATGGGCGCCGGGTTCTACATCCCGCTCGCACTCGCGGCCCTCATCTTCCTGCTGGGTGGCTGGGTGGTCGTTACCAAGGGCCAGCCGATCTTCATGCTGATGTACCTGATGTTCGTCCTGGTCGGCGCCGGCGGCTTGATCGTCACCGCAAACCTGGCGCCGATCTCGCTGGACCTCAAAGTCTCGACGACGCCGGTGTCGGTGTTGTGGATG
>JALZAO010000174.1:1485-4579 GCA_030948305.1 Pseudomonadota bacterium | reverse complement strand
CCGGCCGCGCCATCCTGCAGGGAGTCGAGCAAGGCGAAACGCCGTCGCGCGCGCGCAAGGCGCATCCGCTGACGCTGCTGCGGATCGCTTACGGCCTGGGCCTGTCCGACGGCGACGGCGCGACACGGTAAAAGCGCGCCAGCCATGCCGCGCATAACCCGCGACAGCTTGATGACGCTCGAGGCATACGCCAAGGCGCGCAAGGACTTCCGCGCCCAGGTCATGGCGCACAAGAAACGCCGGGCCGTGCATCTAGGCGAACACCTGACGCTGCTCTTCGAAGACGAGCTTACGATTCGGTACCAGATTCAGGAAATACTGCGCGTCGAAAAGTCATTCGAGGAGCAGGCGATCCAGGACGAGCTCGACGCCTACAACCCCCTGGTGCCCGACGGTCATAATTGGAAGGCAACACTGCTGGTCGAGTACGAAGACGTCGAAGAACGCAAGCAGGCCCTTGCGAAATTGAAAGGCGTCGAAGACCGGGTGTGGGTTCAAGTCGGAAGCTTGCCGCGCTTGTACGCGATTGCGGACGAGGATCTGGAGCGGGAAAACGACGAAAAGACGTCCGCCGTTCACTTCGTGCGCTTCGAATTGACGCGCTCGATGGTAAACGAGCTACGCCACGGCAGCGCTCTTTCCATCGGCGTCGATCATCCGGCCTACACGTTCACGCTAACCGAAGTACCGGAACCGACGCGTGACGCCTTGCTTGCCGATCTCTCGGGCGACTAGAAGATCGTCATTCCCGACGAAAGTTTTGCCAATTTGCTGAGAGCTCACCCGTCGACGGAAGTAGACCACCGCTCCCAAGCGTCGCGGGTGATGCCGCGGATGCAGAATCGCTCCTGATTTCCGCGGTGCTCGCGCGTCTCCGTTTGCACCAGCGACAGGCCGCACTTTTCCATGACTCGCCCCGATGCAGGATTGCGCACCAGGTGGGACGCCGTCATCTGATCGCAATCGAGGTAGCTGAACGTCAGCGCGACCAACGCCCGCGCCGCGGACGTCGCGAAGCCCCGGCCCCAATACGGCGCACCGATCCAGAAGCCGAGATTCTCGTGCTCGCCGGCAACCGGTCGTGCCTCGATCGCGCCGACCAGCAATCCGTCTTCGGCCCGCGTGACGGCGTACACGAAGGCGCTGCCCCGATCCCGCTCCCGTTGGTGGCTGCCGATCCATTCCTCGGCCATACCGATGCGATAGGGATGCGGAATCAGCGCGGTGGTCTCCGCGACCGCGAGATCGCCGGCCAGCAGTTGCACTCGCGGCGCATCTTCCAGTGTGAATGGACGCAGCCTGATGGGCAGCAGGGTGACTAGTTCGGGCAGCAAATCCGTGGGGTCTCGTTGAAATCTTCAGTCCCTGAAATTTCCGTATTGAACCGGAAAATCGGTGATCGTCCTCTTGACCAGCGCAATCGCGCTTTGCAGCTCGTCTCTCTTCGCGCCCGAGACCCGCACCGCGTCGCCCTGGATGCTGCCCTGCACCTTGAGCTTGCTGTCCTTGAGCAGCTTGACGATCTTCTTGGACAACTCCTGCTCGACGCCGACGCGGATCGTGACCTTCTGTTTCACCTTGTCATGGCTCATTTTCTCGATCGTTTCGAACTTGAGAGAACGAACGTCGATGCCTCGCTTGGTCAGCTTGCCCAGCACGACATCGGTAACCTGCCTGAGCTTGAATTCGTCGTCAGCAAATAGCGTCAGCTCTTTCTCCTTGTGCTCGACCCGCGCATCGGAGCCCTTGAAGTCGAAGCGGGTGGATATCTCCTTGTTAGCCTGCTCGATGGCATTGCGGACCTCGACCTGATTCACCTCGGAAATGATATCGAATGACGGCATGGTGGCGACCTGAAAGCGTGAGATGAGAAACGTTATTGTTTCCGCTTGCGCGCGAGCTTGGTCTCGATGCGCATGCGCAAAGCGTTGAGCTTGATGAAGCCGGTCGCGTCCTTCTGGTCGTAGGCGCCCCGGTCTTCCTCGAAAGTCGCGACCGTCGAGTCGAACAGCGAATCCGATTTCGAATCGCGGCCGACGACGAAGACATTGCCCTTGTAGAGCTTGACGCGCACCCAGCCGTTGACGCTGGCCTGCGACGCATCGATCATCGTCTGCAGCATCGTGCGTTCGGGCGACCACCAGTAGCCGTTGTAGATAAGGCTCGCGTAGCGAGGCATCAGATCGTCCTTGAGGTGCGCGACCTCGCGATCGAGGCAGATCGATTCGATCGCCCGATGCGCCTTCAGCATGATCGTGCCGCCGGGCGTTTCGTAGCAGCCGCGCGACTTCATGCCGACGTAGCGATTCTCGACCAGATCGAGGCGGCCGACGCCGTGCTTGCCGCCGATGCGGTTGAGCTCGGTGAGCGTCTGCGCCGGGGTCATGGTCTTGCCGTTGACCGCGACGATGTCGCCGCGCGCATATTCGAGCTCGAGATATTCTGCCTCGTCGGGTGCCTTTTCGGGCGAGACCGTCCACCGCCACATGTCTTCCTCGGGCTCCTGCGCGGGATCCTCCAGCGCCCGGCCCTCGTAGCTGATGTGCAGCAGGTTAGCGTCCATCGAATAGGGGCTCCCGCCGGCCTTGTGCTTCATCTCGATGGGAATGCCGTGTTTCGCCGCGTATTCGAGCAGCTTTTCGCGCGACGTGAGATCCCATTCCCGCCACGGCGCGATCACCCGGATGTCCGGCTCGAGCGCGTAGTAGGCAAGCTCGAAGCGGACCTGGTCGTTGCCCTTGCCGGTGGCACCGTGCGCGACCGCGTCGGCTTTGGTTTCGCGCGCGACCTCGATCTGCCGCTTGGCGATCAGCGGCCGCGCGATCGACGTTCCCAGCAAATATTCGCCTTCGTAGATGGCGTTGGCGCGAAACATCGGATACACGAAATCGCGGACGAATTCCTCGCGCAGGTCGTCGACGTAGATTTGCGCGACGCCTGCCGCCTTTGCCTTGGCGCGCGCCGGCTCGAGCTCCTCGCCCTGACCGATATCGGCGGTGAAGGTCACCACCTCGCAGCGGTAGGTATCCTGCAGCCACTTCAGGATCACCGACGTGTCGAGGCCGCCGGAGTAGGCGAGCACCGCTTTGTTGAT
>JALZAO010000174.1:0-1475 GCA_030948305.1 Pseudomonadota bacterium | reverse complement strand
GTCTTCTTGATGACCGGCGCCCACTTGTCGGATTCGCTCTTGATCAGCGTCGCAAGATCTTCGGGCGCGCCACCGACCAACTCGAAGCCCTGGCCATTGAGCGCACTCTTTACTGACGGATCGTTGAGAATCGCGTTGATCTCGGTATTGAGACGCTGCACGATCGGGCGCGGCGTTCCAGCGGCAACCAGGATGCCGTTCCACGCCAGCGCCTCGAATCCCGGGTAGCCCGCTTCGGCGACGGTGGGCAGGTCCGGCAGCAGCGCGAAGCGCTTGGCCGTCGAGACGGCCAATGCTCGCAACTTGCCAGCTTGGATCTGCGCCTGCAGCGGCTGCATGACCGCGAACATCATCTGAGTCTCGCCCTGGATCGTCGCCGTGACCGCCGGCGGGGAACCGTTGAACGGCACGTGGACGATGTCGATACCGGCGGTCACTTTCAGCAATTCCATCGTCAGGTGCGACGAGCTGCCGTTGCCGACCGACGCATAGTTGAGCTTACCCGGGTTGGCCTTTGCATAGTCGACGAGCTCCTTGACCGATTTGATCGGCAAGGACGCATTGATCGCCAGCACGTTCGGTTGGCTGGAGGTGATGATCACCGCGCTCAGATCTTTTTGCGGGTCGTAGGGCAGCTTCGCGTACAGGTGGGGGCCGAAAGCGAGAGGACCGTTGAACGAAATCACCATCGTGTAACCGTCCGGGGGCGACTTGGCGATCATGTCGGTCGCGACGGTGCCGCCGGCGGCAGGGCGATTGTCGACCACCACGGGCTGTCCAAGCCTGTCTTTCAACCTGTTGCCGATCGTGCGCGCGAGCACGTCGAGGGAGCTGCCCGCGGGCGCCGCGACGACGAACTTGATCGGCTTGTCCGGCCAGCCTTGGGCACCGGCGAACAGCGGCGCAAGCGCCGCCGCGAAGACGACAAGCAACAACGAGATCCTGCGCGCCGACATAGGCTTTCCTCGGTTATTCCGGTATCGAACCACTAGTTCACGTGGCCGCAAACGAGATACTCGAGCAGCGCTTTCTGAGCGTGCAGCCGGTTCTCCGCCTCGTCCCACACCACGCTCTGCGGGCCGTCGATGACCGCGGCGGCCACTTCCTCGCCGCGATGCGCGGGCAGGCAATGCATGAACAGCGCATCGGGTTTCGCCCTGGCCATCATCTCTTGGTCGACTTCCCATCGCGCGAAGTCGCGCTGCCGCTCCGCGTTCTCCGCTTCGAAGCCCATGCTGGTCCACACGTCGGTGGTGACCAGATCCGCTCCGCGACACGCCTGCATCGGGTCGGTGAAAGACTGCAAGCGGCTGGTGTCGAAAATCCCGGCGCGCTCGGGCTCCACTTCGTAACCCGGAGGCGTCGAAACGTTGACGTTGAAATCGAAAAGCAATGCCGCCTGCAACCATGTATTGCAGACGTTGTTCGAGTCGCCGATCCAGGCCACGGTTTTCCCCTGGATCGAGCCACGATGC
>JALZAO010000173.1 GCA_030948305.1 Pseudomonadota bacterium | reverse complement strand
GCGCACGGGTGACCGCAGTGCCCATTGCCAGAGCGCTGCCGGAATCGTCCATCACGTTCAGCAGCACGCCGCGCGCGACAATAGGCCCCATCTTTTCGATGCCGCAACGTGCCGCACCGGTCGTGCTGCGTGTGCCGTTCGAAGAAAACCCGTTGTAAAGCCGATCGTCGTGCCAGGCGTGACACAGCGCGTCGATGTGGGTGCCGAACTGCAATGGCATCACGACGGTGTCCTCGGCAAACTGGAATCCGCCCGGTCGCTTTCCCCCGGCCGCGTAGTCGCCGCCGTCGCGTTGCATGAAATGCATCATGGACCCGCGGTGTCCGGGCACCGGCGTACGCGCGGAAAGCGGCTGCGCCAGAGGTATGACTTTGCCGTCCTTGACCAGACGCGTGGCGCGAACGACCTCATGCGCACCGATGTAGTTGAGGGCGCCGCGCTCGTCGTCACCGCCCCAGCGACCCCACGCTTCTTCAGCCACGATCGCTCACCTTCTCTTTCGCGCGCGGCGGCACCTTGGCCGCCATCTGCTTCAATTCGCTGCGCATCAGCTTGCCCGTCGCGGTCAGCGGCAACGCGGCGCACAGCTCGACGCGATCGGGTGTCTTGTAGCTCGCGGCTTCGGTGCGGCAATGGTTGCGCAATGTCTCCTCGGTCAACTCCACGCCAGGCCTCGCCACGACAAACGCCAGCACGATCTCGCCCTTGTCCGGATCGGGGACCCCAATGACAGCTGCCTCGGCCACACCCGAATGATGGCGCAGTACTTCCTCGACTTCCGCCGGCGCGATGTTGATGCCGGCCCGCTTGATCATTTCCGTCGTGCGGGCCAGGAACTGCAAGTCACCTTCCGGCGTCAGCAGGCCAAGGTCGCCGGTGCGGAAGTAGCCATCGGCCGTAAAGGCCGTCGCATTGTTCTGGGCGCTCACGCCATCGTATCCAGGCGTAAGGTTGCCCTTCACCTCGATCTGCCCGGCGACGCCTGGCGCCACCGGGACTCCGCTTGTCTCGTCGACGATGCGAACGTGCACGCCCGGCAAGGGCGGACCTTGCACCTGCATGCGCCGCTCGAGCGGCCAATGATGCCAGGTCACGCTGCAGTTGCCATACGATTCGGTTTGTCCATACACGTTGCAGATTTCGCGCGCGCCGAGTGACTCGGCGGCCGACGCCACATCCTGGGGAGTGCCGATGGTCACGCCGGTTCGCAGGCTGCGCGTGCGCTCCGCGCGAAAGGCAGGATGCACCAGCATCGCGCTGGTCATCCCCGGCATGGTGTAGAGCGCGGTGCACCGGTGGCGCTCGATCAGATCGAGCGCTTCACCCGGTTCGAACCGGCCTTGCAGGACGAGCGCGGCGCCGTGGGTCAGCGTCGCCGACATCGCATTGGCCGAGCCGTACGACCAGAAGAGGGGCGGTGAAAGCAATACGCGATCGTCGATGGTAAGACCCTGTCGCTCACCGATGTTGAAGCCGTTCTCGATGATCGCTCCGTGCCTGAGCGGCACGGCTTTCGGATACGACGTCGAGCCGGACGTATAAAGTATGAGTGCCGGGTCGCCGGCACGCGCGCCATCACCCGGCGGCGGCGGGATGACCAGAGGCGGAGCCGACGTCCGCAATGAATCGTAGGACAGCGCGCCGGCGACGGACGTGCTGCCGATGAACACGACGCTCTGGAGCATCGGGAACTGTTCTTCTCGCCACATTCCGGGAGACCCGGCCGCCATGGCCGGCAACAGAGCGGCGATGTCTTTCGCAAAATCCTGGTCTCCCATCCGATCCGCTGAAAACAGCGCTTTGATACCCGAATCCTCGAATAGGAACTCAAGCTCGCGGCGCTTCGACCAGGTGCTGAACGGGACCAATACTGCGCCGATCGCCGCCGCGCCGAAACAGATCTCGAGCCACTCCGTGCGATTGTTGACCAGCAGCCCTACCCGGTCATGCCGGACTAGGCCCAGGCCGCGCAATCCCGCGGCAACGCGCGCGGCTCTATCGTGCAGGTCGCAATACGTGATTCGCTTGTCATCGCAGATCACCGCCACGCGATCGGAATAGCGTTCGGCCTGCTCGCAGAGAAGGTCGAACATCGTTCTGCTGTACGGGGCCTGCATGGTTCAGCTCCAGTTCCAATGCACTTGCGGCAGCCCGGCAACCGGCGATCGAAACGACGCGAGCGAAGTGCCGTTGAGGCAACCGAGGTAAGCGGTGCGCAGATCGGCACCGCCGAACGCAAGACTACTCGTGTTCCTCAATCTCCGGCCGGCCGCCGAGGACAGTGCCGGTCGGCTCAAGGTATTGGACTCGAAGGCAGCTTCGAGTTTCTCAACCGTCTCCGGCACGCTGTCGTCGATGACTATCTCGATTTGCCGATCCTGCCCGACCCGGTAGATCCGGTTGCTGCCGACGCAGACGATCCAGAGGCCTCCTTCCGCATCCAGCGTGAGCCCGTCCGGAAAATCGCCACGCGAAAATTCCGCGAACGTTTCCCGACTCCGCAGCGCGCCGTCTTCGGCAATCGCGAATCGCGTTACTCGCCGCCCGAAAGTCTCGTTGACGTAGATATAGCGGGAGGCGGCGTCGACGCGACACTCGTTGGTGTATTGCAGACCGTCGGCCACGATCCGAGCACCGTCCTTGTCCATGAGCACGATGAATCCCGTTTTCGTGTGGATCGGATAGGCATCCTCCGTCGCCAACGCGCTGACGCAAATCCATACCCGCTCATGCATGTCCAGCGCGACAAAGTTCACCCGGGGCAGGACGCGCCCGTCGATCTCCTGGAGAAATGGCGCCACCTGACCGTCGCCGCCGATGCGCCAGACGCCTCCCTCGGCGCTCAGGTTGGCCACAAGGAACGATCCGTCGCGGCACAACGCGATGCCGTTGGGCACCAGGCTCGATTGTCCGATCATGCGCTGCGTCCCGTCGGGAGCGATCGTCGTCACGCCACCGCGGCCGTCGGACATGAAAAGCCGGCCGGAAGCGCACGCGAGCACGCATTCCGGGCGCTCCAAGTTGCGCCCGACGAAACTTAACTCGGGCTCGGTCGGAAAGAGCGCGCCGCCAGCGGGCATTGCCGTCCCAGGCCCTAGTCCAACACCAGGTTGATCTTGGTTGCGACCTCATGCCAGCGTGCCACGTCACGCTTCATCAACGCTCCCATCGCTTCCGCATTGAGGTAAGAGGGTTCAAGGCCGTTCTGGCGCAGCTTGGCCTGAACCTCCGGATCCGCCACCGCCTTGGCGAGGTCCTCGGACATTTTTTTCACGATCGCTGGGGGCGTCTTGACAGGCACCACGAAGCCGTACCAGATGTCGGCGTCGAATCCCGGAACGCCCGACTCGGCCACGGTCGGCAGATCTGGAAACTGCGGATCGCGCTTGGCGGTCGTGACCGCAAGCGGACGCAAGCGCCCGGCCTTGATGAATGCGGACACCGAGCTCGATGCCGCAAAGGATAATTGCACTTCGTTGGCGACGAGCCCGGTCACCGAGGGTGCCGACCCCTTGTACGGCACGTGCGTCAGTTGTGCGCCCGTTTGCATGGCGAAGAGCTCACCGACGAGGTGCGGGGCCGTGCCGTTTCCCGCGGACCCGTAGAAGAGTTTCCCGGGATTGGCCTTGGCGTAGTCCCTGAGCTCGCGGACGTTTTTCACCGGCAGCTCGGAGTTGACGACCACCACCATCGGCGAGGATACATAACGGCCGACCGGAGCGAAATCGCGGAGCGCGTCCCAGGTCAGGCCCTTGTACACCGTGGTATTGATCGTGTAGGAATTCACGAAGAGCAGCATCGTGTATCCGTCGGGCGGCGCCTTAGCCACCAGATCGGCGGCGATATTGCCGCCGGCGCCCGGCCGGTTATCGACGACGACCGCCTGGCCCCAGATCTCGGACAGCTTCTGAGCGATGATGCGCCCGCCGATGTCGGAGCCGCCCGGCGCGAAGCCCACCATCAGCCGCACCGGCTTGTCCGGAAACGCAGCCAGCACCGTCGTTGTGATTGCAAGAAGTACAGCGCTTAAGAGCGCAGTGGTGCAGCGTTTCATCAATGCTCTCCGTTGAACAATTTTTATTCGATGGTCGCCATCGCATCGGTTCCGGAATCAGGCAGCGAACCTTGACCGGCGCCTTCCAGCTCGAACCAGAAGTCGAGTACGTCACCCTTGCGGTGTTCGGCGAACCGGGTGATCACGCGCGTCCCGAGCTTGAGCATCGCAGCCGCCTTCGCCGGGTCGGTGAGATCGACGCGGCGGAAGTATCCTCCGATCGCCGTGTCGGCCCCATCGAGCAGGACGTAGCCAAACGCGTAAGGCGGGTCCGGCAGCGTCTTGAACGCTTCGTAGACAATCGTGAAGGTCTCGATCCTGCCCCCGGGCCCGACTTTGACCCAGTCGGTCGTCGGCTCCAGCGTCTGGTCCGAAAACGCGCGTGGCGGAACGAGCACCCGGCCGGATTTGGGATCGAGCCGTCCGTAGATCTGGGCGTGGTCGCGAACGTTGGCGAAAAAGAAGCTCGCGGTTTCGCCGAGAGCATGCTCGTAGCCGATATTCCATGTTTCCTTGCGCTTCAAAAGTTCCATCAAACCCTCCGATGACTTAAGCC
>JALZAO010000172.1 GCA_030948305.1 Pseudomonadota bacterium | reverse complement strand
CTCGCCAAGGTTGGGCCGGGACGAGCCGAATTGACGATGAAGGTTCGCGCCGACATGTTGAACGGCCATGCCACGTGTCATGGCGGATTCATCTTTACGCTGGCCGACAGCGCATTCGCGTTTGCCTGCAACAGCGCCAACATGACGACGGTGGCGTCAGGCTGCAGCATCGACTTTATTGCGCCGGCACGAGAGGACGACGTGCTGACCGCGATTGGCGAGGAACGATCCTTGAGCGGCCGCACCGGCGTCTATGACATCGAGGTCAGGAACCAGCGCGGCGAGACGATTGCGCTGTTTCGCGGCAAGTCGCACCGGATCAAGGGTCACGTCATTGCCGAGGCTGCGCCATAGAGGGCCGTATGCCAGTCAGGAAACCTGCGCCAGGAGATCTCGAGGCCATCGAAACCGCAAGCCGCGACGAGCTGCAGGCGTTGCAGTTGCAGCGCTTGCAGTGGACGCTGCGGCACGCCTACGACAACGTCGCGCATTACCGCTCCGCCTTCGACGCCGCGGGCGTTCGACCGCACGATCTTCGGACGCTCGGCGATCTGGCCAGGTTTCCGTTCACGGTCAAGACCGATCTGCGCGACCATTATCCTTTCGGCATGTTCGCCGTGCCGCGCGAGCAGGTGGTGCGCATCCACGCCTCGAGCGGGACGACGGGTCGGCCGACTGTCGTCGGCTACACCGCGAAGGACATCGACACCTGGGCCACGGTCATGGCGCGCTCGATCCGCGCCGCCGGTGGGCGCTCCGGCGACATCGTGCACGTCGCGTACGGCTACGGTCTTTTCACCGGGGGACTCGGTGCCCACTACGGCGCCGAAAAGCTCGGCTGCACCGTGATCCCCATGTCCGGCGGCATGACCGAGCGTCAGGTGCAGCTCATCGTTGATTTCAAGCCAGACATCATCATGGTGACGCCGTCATACATGCTGGCCATTGCCGAGGAAATGGAAAAGCAGCGCGTCGATCCGCGGTCGACGTCGCTTAGGATCGGTATCTTCGGCGCCGAGCCCTGGACGCCGGCGATGCGGCTCGCCATCGAAGCGAAGCTCGACATGGATGCGATCGACATCTACGGCCTGTCGGAAATCATGGGGCCCGGTGTCGCGCAGGAATGCATCGAGACCAAGGATGGTTTGACGATCTGGGAGGATCATTTCTATCCGGAGATCGTCGACCCGCAAACGGGCGCAGTGGTCGCCGAGGGCGAGCGAGGAGAGCTGGTGTTCACCACGCTTACCAAGGAAGCGCTGCCGATGATTCGTTACCGCACGCGTGACCTCACGCGGCTGCTGCCGCCGAGCGCACGGTCGATGCGCCGCATGGAAAAAATAACCGGCCGCTCGGATGACATGCTGATTATCCGCGGCGTTAATGTTTTTCCGACGCAGGTAGAGGATCTGATCCTGAAACAGCCGGAGCTCACGCCGCACTATTTGCTGGAAATCACGCGGCCGGGCAGCCTCGACGAGATGACGGTCCACGTCGAGATGTGCGCGGAGCTCGCCCGATGCGGGCAGGAGTCGCGGCGGGCCGCGGCAAAGTCGCTGGAGCAAAACATCAAAGGCTATATCGGGGTGTCGACCACGGTACAACTGGCGCTACCGGGAGGCATCGAGCGATCCATCGGCAAAGCGAAACGCGTCGTCGACCGGCGGCCCAAGGGCTGAGTCGGGATCGAACGGCTCCTCTGGGCTGCGGCCGGTTCGACGGGGCCGTGACTGGCCAAGCGCGCTCCTTTCGACCCCGAACGCGCACTCGCGCCGTTACAGCATAAACTATCCGCGAGGCGCCTCCCCGGTGACGCGCGGCGGCCTGTCCGCTGGCGGGTACATCGGCGCGGAAGCCTCGAAACGGGGGGAGTCCTTCGTGCCGGTGGTGATCGCAAGAACTCGGTTCATGGCACAGCCGGAACGCTTCGAGGTCGATCCGCTTCCGGGCTCGATACGCTACGGCGGAAAGATGCTCGGCATGGACGAGCTTCAGTGGGACACGCCGACGCGTGGCGCCGTCTACGGCGTGCTGATGAATTATCGCGGCGCTCTCGAGGCGTTCAGGACAGTCGGGGGAGAGTCATTTGTCCCACCCAAGGCACCCGTCCTTTTCGTCAAGCCGGCAAATACCTGGATTGCCTATGGCGACGCGATACCCATCCCAAGAGACGTGGAATGCATCGAAACAGGCGCGGCGCTTGGCATTGTGATGGGCAAGACAGCGTGCCGCGTGGCCGCCGTCGACGCACTTGACTTTGTCGCCGGCTATACCATCGTCAACGATGTTTGCGAGCCGCACCAGAGCTACGACCGTCCGGCGACACGCCAGCGCTGTCGCGACGGCTTTTGCGCCATCGGCCCCTGGGTGATGCCGAGGCAGTCGGTAGCATCGCCGGACAGCCTGACGCTGCGGGTGCTGGTCAATGGCGAGCTACGGGCCGAGAACAGCACCGCGAACATGGTCCGTTCGGTGGCAAGGCTGATCGCCGACGTGACCGAATTCGTGACGCTTTCGGCCGGTGACATTCTGCATGCCGGCGCGCCCGAGAATGCTCAGAGAATCACCGCCGGCGATCGCGTGCGCATCGAGTTCGACGGCATCGGCGCGCTCGAGAATCGCGTCGTCGCCGAGCGCGAGCTCATGGCCGGAGGCTCGCGGTGAAGCGCGCCCGTGTCGCCTATCTCGGGGCCGTGCACGATGCGGTCGAGGAGGAGGAGGGCCGGCTGAGGCTCGACGACGGACGGCTCGTCAACGAGCCCGCGGTGGTGTGGCTTCCGCCGCTGCCGGCAACCACGCGGCCACGAACGATTTTTGCCGTGGAGATCAATTACACCGACTACGCCAAGGACCTGGCGTTCAAGGCGCCGGATGAGCCGCTTGTTTTTGTCAAAGGACCCGGCGCCTTGATCGGACATCGCGGCGAGACGCGTCGCCCGGCGGATGCGACCTACATGCATTACGCATGCGAGCTCGCCGTGGTCATCGGCAAGACTGCGCGGCGGGTCACGCGAACCGACGCCTACGAGTACGTCCTGGGGTACACGGTGGCCAACGACTACCGGGTTCGCGATTATCTCGAAAGCTACTATTCGCCGAATCTTCGCACCGCAGGCCGGGATGCCTGCACTCCGCTGGGACCTTGGCTGGTCGACGCGTGCGATGTCCGCGACCCGATGAACCTGCGTTTGCGAACGCTGGTCAACGGCGGAATCACGCAGCAGGGCAGTACGCGGGACATGGTGTTCGACATCCGCTTTTTGATCGCCTATCTCAGCGCTTTCATGACGCTCTTCTGCGGCGACGTGATCCTCACCGGAACTCCCGACGGCCTGGTCGGCGTTCACGACGGCGACGAGGTCGTGACCGAGATCGATGGCATCGGGCGGTTGCGCAACACGATCGTCGGCGACTCGTCGATTCCGTATGCGTCCGGCTTGCGCTCCGGCTAGCGCGATGAGCGAAAGCGAACGGCAGGCGCCGGTTAGCGCTAACGGGCCTAGGCTCGACCGATAGCATGAAGATTACGATCTTTGGCGCCGGAGCGATTGGCGGTTTTCTCGGCACCCGGCTGGCGCAGAGCGGCTGCGAGGTTGCGGCCGTCGCTCGCGGCGCGACTGCCGCCGCGCTGCGCGCGCACGGTTGGCGCCTGCAGAGTGGCAACTGCGCGGTTGCGGTGCCGGCACGCGTCGCCGAAAAGCCGAGCGAGCTGGAACCGCAGGATCTGGTGGTGGTCGCCGTGAAGGGACCGGCGCTGACCAGCGTTGCGACAGCGATTTCGCCCTTGCTCAAGCGCGAGACGATCGTGATGACCGCCATGAACGGCTTGCCGTGGTGGTTCTTTCACGAATTTGGCGGCGAATACGCGGGCACGCAGCTTGCGTCGATCGATCCGGACGGAGCCATTGCCGCGGGCATTCCCGCTCGTCACATCGTCGGCTGCGTCGTGCACGCGTCATGTGCGAGCCCGGAACCGGGACTCACCCGGCACAACGTCGGCAATCGCCTGATCATCGGCGAGCCAAGTAGTGGCGATAGTGGCGGCGACTCACAACGGGTTCGCTCACTGGCGGAAACGCTCGCCCGCGCCGGCTTCGATGTCGAAGTCTCCGCCTGCATCCAGCGCGACGTCTGGTACAAGCTGTGGGGAAACATGACCATGAACCCGGTTTCCGCGCTCACCGGCGCAACGGTCGATCGCGTTCTCGACGATCCTCTGGTCAACGGCTTTTGTCTGGAGGTGATGCGCGAGGCGGCGGCGATCGGCGCCAGAATCGGCTGTCCGATCGAGCAAAGCGGCGAGGATCGCAACGCCGTGACCCGCAAGCTCGGCGCATTCAAGACCTCGATGCTGCAGGACGTCGAAGCCGGCAGGCCGGTGGAGATCGACGTGCTGCTTTCCGCGGTGCGCGAAATCGGGCAGAAGGTCGGCGAACGAACGCCGCAGCTCGATGCGCTGCTCGGTCTTTCGCGCCTGCACGCCAGAACGCTCGGCCTCTATCCGGGGTGATGCATCGCGACCACGGATAGCGCATCGACGGACGTTTGACGCTTGCGATTTTGATTGCTACTGTGCAAACGACTCGTCAACACCGGAGTTCATCGATGAGCGACAAGAAGTTCGCTTCGCAAGCCGATCTCGAGGAAAA
>JALZAO010000171.1 GCA_030948305.1 Pseudomonadota bacterium | reverse complement strand
GCGCGCGACCTGCGCGCCGGCGCGGGGCTCGGCCCATGGCGAGCAGTGCTCTCCTTCGCGCATCGCCGAGGCCATCAGCACATGCCAGGCCGGATCGAAGACAACCTCGTCGATCCGGTTGCCGAAGCGATCGTGCGTCTTGAGCTCCGGGCCGAAACGGTTGGCACGCGCGGCCAGCGCGTAGGTTTCGGTGCTGCCCAACACCCCACCCCAGGCCTCGAGACGCTCGCGTGCCCACGCCGCGCCTTCGCGCTCGGCGGCGTTTCGCAACGCCCGATCGGTCAGGTAGAGATTGCGCCCCTCGAACGCTGGCGGCTGATTGGACTCCGCGCCATCCGGCTCTCGCGTCCCCGCGTGAGTCAAGGGCGCGGTACCCGGAGTCTCCCCGGTCTCAAGTTGTTTCATCTTCGTTGAGCGTCGTCTTCGCGGCCACAATGGGCTTGGTTGGATCCCACTATGCCGGATTCCTGCGTACCGGCGCCGAGGCAGACTTCGGCCGAAAAACCTTGCACACGCTGTCGTGCGTTTCGATGTAGGGGCCGCCAATGAGATCGATGCAATACGGCACTGCCGGAAAGATTCCATCGAGTGTTTCCTTGATGGCCTTGGGTTGTCCGGGCAGATTCAGTATCAGCGCGCGGCCGCGAATCGCGCCCACCTGACGCGAGAGAATGGCTGTCGGCACATATTGCAGGCTGATCTGACGCATCTGCTCGCCGAAGCCGGGAAGCACCTTGTGTGCGACGGCAACGGTTGCCTCGGGAGTGACGTCGCGGCGCGCGGGTCCCGTTCCTCCGGTGGTCAACACGAGCTCGCAGCCCACTGTGTCGATCAGCTCGATCAGTGCACGCTCGATCAGCGGCTGCTCGTCCGGGATCAAGCGCGTCTCCATGCGCCACGGCGATTTCAGCGCCGCGGTAAACCAGTCGACAAGACCGGGGATGCCCTTATCCTCGTAAATGCCCGCCGACGCGCGGTCGCTGATCGAGATCAGGCCGATGGTGAGCGATTCCGATGGAACTGACGGTGCAGGCAATTCTGCTTGCGAAGGCGGCACGCGCTTGGATGGCGACGATGGAGGAGCGGAAGACACTTTAAGTCGCGGCAAGCAACGCGTTGAGCGTCCGAAACAGTTCCCTGTACGCGTGGGGCGGCTGACCGTGCGTGCGCTCATCGCGAACGCGAGTCACCAGCGCCTCCAGACGTGGTCGATCCGCGCTGTCGTGTTCAGCGCACAGCCGGTCGAGCGCGTCGCCCTCGCTCAATAGCCGCGTGCGCCAGCGTTCGACATTGGCCAGCCGCGCTTTTTCCGCGTTGGGTGCGCCTTCCCACTGCTCGAGCCTGACCTGGATGGGCAGCGGATCGACGTCGCGCATCAGCCGGCCGATGAATTGCATCTGACGGCGGCGAGCCTCCCAGCGAGTGATCTGGCGAGCTTCGGCAATCGCATCAGCCAGTCTCTCCGGCAGCGCGAGCGCTGCGAGCCGTGCCGGCGTCAGACGCACCATCGCTTCGCCCAGATCCTGCAGCGCGTGCATCGCCGCCTTGCGACGGGTCTTGGAAGGAGGAAGCTGAGACGATGCCTCCTCCGGCGCAGCGTCCTGTGGGGGCACGCTGGGTGCTTGATTGGCGAGCTTGCGCACGGGATCGCGTTCCTCCTGTCCCGCTCGCCGGGGAGTTTCGTCGGTTCGTCGCATGGGCCCGCATGCCTGGCGCGGGGGGTTTGTTATCATAACCGATTCGAGCTGTGCGCCTTTTCAACCGTCCGTTGATGCCCGTACCCGCAACCCGCTTTCCGCTCGCCAGCGACGCGATTGCCGCCGTCGCAGGCGAGCTGCTGCGCGAAGCCAAGGCGGCAGGCGCGACGGCAGCCGAGACGGAAGTATCGCAGGGCTTCGGACAAAGCGTCACCGTGCGCAAGGGAGAGGTCGAGACCATCGCCTATAACCGCGACAAGGGGATCGGGGTCACGGTCTACGTCGGCGCGCGACGGGGGCACGCGAGCACTGCGGACTTCGCCCCGGCGGCGATCAAGGATACCGTGACCAAGGCGCTCACCATCGCGCGCTACACCGCGGACGACGACTGCGCGGGATTGGCCGACCCCGGACTGCTCGCGCGCGCCTGGCGCGACCTTGACTTGTATCACCCCTGGGAACTGAGCGTCGATGAGGCGATCGCGCTGGGCCGCGAATGCGAGGCGGCGGCGCTCGCTGTCGATCGGCGCCTGGTCAACTCGGAAGGCGCCACCATATCCCTGCACGAAGCACAGTTCGTCTACGCCAACAGCAACGGTTTTAGCGGTGGCTATTCGAGTTCCCGCCACGGCATTTATTGCGCGGTGATCGGCGAAGAGAACGGCGCGATGCAACGCGACGACTGGTATGCGACCGCCCGTTCGTCCGAAGACCTCGAGCCCGTGAGCGAAGTGGGGCGGCAAGCCGGTCTGCGCACGGCGCGCCGACTGGGCGCGCGTCAGATGGCGACAATCGAGTGCCCGGTTCTGTACGAGGCGCCCATCGCCACGGGATTGATCGGCCATTTTGTCAGCGCCGTCAGCGGCGGTAGTCTGTATCGCAAATCGTCTTTCCTAATCGACAGTCTGGGCACTGAGGTCTTTACGCCGGCCATCACGATCCGCGAGGAGCCACACCTGAAGCGGGGCCAGGCGTCGGCACCGTTCGACGACGAAGGAGTCGCGACGCAGCCGCGTGACGTCGTGCGCGACGGGGTCGTCCAAGGTTATTTCCTCGGCAGCTACTCGGCGCGCAAGCTCGGTCTTAGGTCCACGGCCAACGCCGGCGGCAATCACAACCTGGTCGTCAGTCACGGTGAAGAAGATCTGCCCGCGATGCTCAAACGCATGGGCAGCGGTCTGATGGTGACCGAATTGCTCGGACAGGGGGTGAATCCGGTAAGCGGTGATTATTCCCGCGGCGCAGCCGGGTACTGGATCGAAGACGGCGAGATCGCCTACCCAGTCGAGGAAATCACGATCGCGGGAAATCTATCGCACATGTATCGTGACATCGTCGCCATCGGTAATGACGTCGACCGGCGCGGCTCGCGCCACTGCGGATCCATTCTGATCGGTGCCATGACGGTGGCAGGAAACTAGGCGCACCAGTGGCGGAGCGCAAATTGCGGGAGCGATTGCTGTCATGGCGGCGGTCGCTCGCCGATCCTTTACGCAATGCCAGCGCCGCCAACCGATGGATCGCCGGCCTTCCCATGGTGGAGGCGCTGCAATTGCAGCGCGAGGCGCTCGATCTCGTTTCATCGTTTCCGGGCGGGCGTCGTACGACCTCGCCCGCGCAGGCCGAGGCGTTGATGCGCATCGACGCTCGATTCGAACCGGTGATCAGTCAGCTCACTGCGCAATACTCGGCCAATTACCAGCGTTCCAGCGGCGTGGAAACACGCCTGTGGCACGGAGTGTTCGACCTGGTGAAAGCGTTTACCGCAGCCTACAACGCGGTGCTGAAGACCGGCTATACCGGCGAGCAGCGCCGGTGGAAAGCGGTGCTGCCGAAAATTCTGGTCCGGCTCGCGTTTTACAAGGGACTCGACGGCAAGTTCCGCTTGTTCCGGTACGGGCACTGGATACCTGCGCAGTGGCGTGAGTTTCACGAGCTCTACGAATTCGCACGGATGCGCGGCTGGCAGCTCGAGACGCTGGCGCTCGATGTCGACGGTTTCGCCCGCTCCGCGACGTCGATCGAGCAGGAGTACATTCGCTCGCTGCTGCTAATGCGCCTCGACAGCGGCAACTTTACGCCCGACCAGGTCGACTGGGTGGCGCGTGCTCTCGACAAATGGGTGTTGCCGCTTTCCCTTTCTCCGCCGCCTGGCACCGGCGCGAATTTCTATGTCGACCTGTCGGGAACGCAAGGTCTGAAGCGGCAGGAAAAACCGCGCGCCGGCGGCCGACTGATGTTCCTCGACGCGACTGCCGTCTATGCGCGCGTCGTCGAGCGCATGCGCTGGCTTCCGGATCGTGACGAGGACACCGCAGCGGAGGGGGACCTGCCGCCTCGCGAGCAAAAGCTGCTGCTGATGCGACTGGCTGCATTGTACGGTCCCGACGCGCTTGCCTTCTCGCCGCGCGCGCCGCGCAAGGCCGCCGATGCGGAAGTTCGCGTCGTCGTCGGCCTGCAGGCGCTGACGCGCGCGGTCGCCGAAGTCGAGCGGCTGTCGTCGGAGGCGAAGTCGGCCGGCGCGCGGCACAGCTACGACGAAATCACCCAAATGGTGAACCCGACGGCGAACCCGGACTCGGTCGCACGACGCGTCAAAGGCTCGCACTGGCGCATGATCGAGCGCAGCGAGACGGGCTGCCGATTAGTCGCGCCGTCCAAGGATGCGCCGACGCGCTTGGGCGAGATGATCGCGTTTCGCGACGGCGAGAGCTGGTCCCTCGCGATCGTCCGCCGCATGCAGCGGCAGCAGGTGGACGAGGTGATTTGCGGCGTCGAGGTGATCGCCAAGCGCATCGTCCGCGTTTTGTTGCGCAGTTGGACCGCGCCTCTGGAGGCGGCCGCGCGCGCCGCGGTCGAGCGCCCTTTTTTCGGCATTTACCTTCCTGCGCATCCAGATAATCTCCAGTCGTCGCAGCGCAGCCTCATCGGCCCCGACGAGCGCTTTCTGACCGGCGGCATGGTCGAGCTTGACA
>JALZAO010000170.1 GCA_030948305.1 Pseudomonadota bacterium | reverse complement strand
TCGCAGTTCGATGCCGAGCTGCTCGATATCTATCTCACCGAAGCCGATGAAGTGCTCGACACCATCGCCTCCAGCACGGCCGAGCTCAAGGCGCGCCCAGATGACCGCGAGGCACTGACCACGGTACGGCGCGGCTTTCACACCTTGAAAGGCAGCGGACGCATGGTTGGCCTGACCGATCTTGGCGACCTTGCATTCGAAGTGGAAAAAGCGCACAACCGCGTGCTCGAAGAAGATCGGCCGGCGACGCCGGCGCTGCTCGCGTTGATCGATGTCGCGCAAACGAGTTTTCGCGAGTGGGTGAATACTTTGCGCCGGACCGGGCGCGTCACGCCTGACGCTGCGCATATTCGTGCGGCGCTGGCCGAGGTGGAGGCGGCGCTGCCCTACGCGCCGCCAGCATCATCCGTCGCCACAGAGCCATCTCCGGCTGCCGTTCGCGCGACGCAGAGTGCACCCAGCGTATCGATGATCGAGGTGATCGAGCAGGACGATACTGCGTTCCCTGAGATCGATCGTCCCGATGACGATTCGATGACCGTCGTTGATCGTCCCGAGGTTATCGAATTCACGACGGCCGGCACGCAGTCACCGCCGACCGCGGTCGAGCCCGTCAGCGAAGTGCCTCCGTCGACGGAACCGGACGAGATCACCGTCGGCGACGTCACCTTGTCGACGGCGCTCTTCCGCATACTTTGTGACGAAGCGCAGCAGCATCTCGCGACACTCGACGCGGAGCTGAAGGCGATCCAATCCGATTGGACCGCCACGCCGTCGCAGGCGATGGTGCGCGCGGCCCACACGCTATGCGGCATCCATCGGACCGGCGGCTTCCCGTTGGTGGCGACGGTCGCCAAAGCACTCGAGGCGTGCCTGCTTGCCTTGCAGGAACGTGGCGCGCCGCTGCCCGGTGCAGCGCAGCCGGTGCTGGCGCGTGCGATCGCGGGATTGACCGCTTTCACTGGCCGGGTGCGAGCACGCAATGGATTTCGCCCTGCCGACGAGGCCGAGGGGGCTGAGATCATTGCCGAGCTCGATGCCCTTCGCCAGGAATCGGGTCCGGAGCCTGATGACCGCGACAGCGAAACCATCGCCGCTCGCGTCGCCGAGGCCGACGAAGCGACGCTTGCCCGACCCACGCCCGTTCCGAGCACGCCACCGCCGGTTGAGACGGCTGCAGCCGAGCGCAGCAAGCTGGCGGCATCCGAACGCCCCATCCTGACCGCAGTCGCCACACCCGCCACCGCGGCGCCGCCATCTGAGTCTCCCATCGCGCCGTCGGCTGTGAGTCCCTCGTCCACCGCGCCGCGAGCGGCGGCGCCAGCTGCGGCCTCCGCCGCGGGTGCGCCAGCCGATGACGAAACGCTTGCCAATATTCACGACGACGTCGATCGGCAAGTGCTCCCGATTTTTCTCGAGGAGGCCTCGGAATTGTTTCCGGAGACCGGTGAGCAGCTCCGCGCCTGGCGGCGCAGGCCCGCCGACAAGGATGCCTCACATTCGCTGCAGCGCGCCCTGCACACGCTCAAGGGCAGTGCGCGCATGGCTGGCGCGATGCGACTCGGCGAGCTCGCGCATCTGATGGAGAACCGATTGTCCGCAGGCGATGCGCTCGCTCCGGCGTCGCCTGAGCTGTTCGACGCGCTCGACAACGATCTCGACCATATCGCCTTTGTGCTCGATCGTCTGCAAAAAGGCGAGGTCGATACCCCGCTTCCCTGGGTCGCTGTCGAAGCCGGAGGCCCGGACGACATCGCGGTGACGGCCGGGACGTCGACTACGTCTCCCGCAAGACGGGCCGCCGTGTCGGCATTGCCTGTCGCTGCGCCACCACACGCGGCCGCGGCCGGGGAGCCGCCCGGCGCCGAAACCGAGGCCAGGGCGATGCTGCGCGTGCGCGCCGATCTTATCGATCGTCTGGTCAACGAGGCTGGCGAAGTCGCCATCACCCGCGCTCGCGTCGAAGGCGAGCTGCGCTCGCTGAAGGGCAATCTGCTCGAATTGACCAACAGCGTGATTCGTCTGCGGTCGCAGGTTCGCGAAATCGAAATCCAGGCCGAATCGCAGATCCAATCGCGGATGTCGATGGTCAACGAGGCGGCGGAGGGCTTCGACCCCCTGGAGTTCGACCGCTACACCCGGTTCCAGGAGCTGGCGCGGGGCCTCGCCGAAGGCGTCAATGACGTTTCGACCGTTCAGCAATCCCTGCTAAAGAACCTCGACGAGGCCGACGCGGCGCTGCTGGCGCAGGCGCGGCTTTCGCGTGATGTGCAGCAACAACTGTTCTCGATCCGCACGGTTCCCTTCGGCAGCTTGTCGGAGCGTCTCTACCGCATTCTTCGTCAGACGGCGAAGGAGCTCGACAAACGCGCGAATCTCGAGATCCGCGGCACGCAAGTCGAGCTCGATCGTTCGGTGCTGGAAAAGCTGGTCGGGCCGCTCGAACACTTGCTGCGCAATGCGCTGGATCATGGCATCGAGAGCCGTGAGGCGCGGCGGAATTCAGGCAAACAGGAAACCGGCGAAATAACGCTCAACGTCCGCCAGCAGGGCAACGAAATCGCGATCGAGCTGACCGACGACGGGGCAGGACTCGATTTCGGACGGATCCGCGACAAGGCGCGCGCGCAGGGCCTGATCACCGGTGACGTCGAGCCGACAGAGGCTCAGCTTGTCGAATTCATTTTTGCGCCGGGGTTTACGACCGCCAGCACAGTAACCCAGATCTCCGGACGCGGCGTGGGAATGGACGTCGTTCGCTCGGACATCGCCGCGCTGGGGGGACGCGTCGACGTAGCCAGCGTTCCCGGCAAAGGAACCTCGTTCACCGCGTACCTCCCGCTCACGCTGGCGGTCGCGCAAACGGTGCTGGTCAAGGCGGGCGGGAGATTGTGGGCGCTCCCCGCGCCGATGGTCGAGCAGGTACAGCAGATCAAGGACAAGGACCTGATCAATCTTTACCTGACACGCGAGGTTTCCTGGCAGAGCCGGAAATATCCGTTTTTCTATTTGCCGCGCCTGCTCGGCAGCGCGGGCCACAATCCTGAGACCACTCGCTACAACTCGGTGCTGCTGCTGCGCAGCGGACACACGCTGGCCGCCGTTCACGTCGACGAGATGATCGGCAACCAGGAAGTGGTGGTGAAAAACATCGGGCCGCAGCTCGCCCGCGTTTCCGGGATTTCAGGCGCGACCGTGCTGGGCACCGGCGAAGTCGTTCTGATCATCAATCCCGTGCAGCTTGCGCAGCGCCTGGATGTTGCCGCCGAAGCGCCGATGGTGGTCCAGACAGCGAAGGCATCTGCTGCAGCTGCGGCAGCCGAGGCGGCCGCAGGCCCGCCGCTGGTCATGATCGTCGACGATTCGCTCACCGTGCGTAAGATCACCGGCCGGCTTCTCACGCGTGAAGGATTTGCCGTGGTCAGCGCCAAGGACGGCCTCGACGCGCTGCAGCTGTTGGCCGAGCGCACGCCGGATGCTATCCTGCTCGACATCGAGATGCCGCGCATGGATGGATTCGAATTTGCGAGGACCGTCAAGGCAGACACCAACCTTGCGCACATTCCCATCATCATGATCACTTCGCGCACCGCCGAAAAGCATCGCAACCGTGCCAAGGAGCTTGGAGTCGACGCGTACCTCGGCAAGCCCTACCAGGAAGAGGAGCTGCTGCGCAATCTCCGCGAGCTGCTCGCGCTGCATACCGCATAACACGCGATTGTTTGAAACGAAAAGCGGCGCAAGTTCCTTGCGCCGCTTTTCTGTGCGCTGCGTTTGTGCGCCGTATTGCCCCGGAGGAAACAAACTTCCGCTTCGGGTCCGCGCTGAAGGGTCGCCGAGCACTCCGCAAGGGCATGATTTCAAGGGTGGCAGGCCGGCGGCCATTCCCCGAAATGCGGATCCAAGCGGCGCCAAGGTAGAATTGTGGGAATCATTCAGGAGGCAATGAGCATGGCGCAATTCGCCACGGAAAATATCCGTACGCTGGCGCTGGTGGGTCACGGAGCGGCAGGCAAGACCACACTTGCCGAAGCATTGTTGCTGAAATCGGGGTCGATCCAGGTCGCTGGCTCCGTCGAACGCGGTTCCGCGATCAGCGACTTCGATCCGCTGGAACGGGCCTGGCAGCACTCATTACGCGCGTCGGTCCTGCATCTCGAAACGCAGGGAACGCGCGTGCACATGATCGACACGCCCGGCTTCCCGGATTTCATCGGTCAATCGATCGGCGCGCTCGACGCAGTGGAAACGGCCGCGGTCGTGATCAATGCCTCGTCGGGCATCGAAATGATCGCTTCGCGCATGATGGACTGGGCCGTGCAGAGGAAGTTGTGCCGGCTGGTGATCGTCAACAAGATCGATGCCGAGAACGTCGATCTCCCGGGACTCCTGTCCGCCATCCAGGCCGCATTCGGCAAGGAGTGCCTGCCGATCAATCTTCCGTCCGACAACGGCCGGCGGGTCGTCGACTGTTTTTTCAATCCCGCGGGCGAATCGGATTTTTCGTCCGTCGCCGACGCTCATCGCGCCTTGGTGGATCAGGTTGTCGAAGTCGACGAAGCATTGATGTCGCTCTACCTCGAGCAAGGCGAAATTTCTCCCGATCAGCTCCACGCGCCGTTCGAAAAAGCGTTGCGCGAGGGGCACCTCGTGCCGGTGTGTTTCGTTTCGGCGCGAAACGGTGCCGGTATCGCGGAGCTGCTCGACA
>JALZAO010000169.1 GCA_030948305.1 Pseudomonadota bacterium | reverse complement strand
AACGAATCGATCGACCAGTCGGGGATACTCCTTGCGATCGAGCCTGCGAACGTCGGTCAGCAATAGCCCGCGCGCTTCGCCGACATAGCCGGTGCGCCGCGGAATGCGGGCGAGCCACGGAATCAGCGCCGACTTGAATGAATTCGGCAGGATGAACGCGCGCGTGTATGCATGCTGCCGCAGTGTCTTCGCCAATGCACGGCGCTTGGCCAGGCCGAGCTCCCGATGCCCGACCGGATTCTCGATGACGTTGCGAATCCCGCGCATGCGCTGGTAGATCGGCGCACACCACGGCGGAGCCAGCACATCGACGCCCGGCTCCTCGAGCGGCTCTCGCAGCACCGCGACCAGGGGCTCGGACAGGATTGCATCGCCGACCCACGACGGCGCGACGATCAGAATGCGTTCGGACATCGAGCTGGCCGCCGGCTAATGCGCGCACCGAAGCACGCTTGGGCGGGACGAAACTCGCGCCCTTTCAGTGGCCCGGCCGAGCCGGGCCGCCGCGCAGCCGGTAGCGCGTTCCGCAATACGGGCACATCGCTTCGCCCGTCGCATCGATATCGAGAAACACGCGCGGATGGCTCGACCATAGCGGCATCGCCGGGTTCGGGCAGTAGAGAGGCATGTCGGCCGGCGTTACGTCGACCACGGAGGGCGCGCTGCCGGCAGTCTCGGCCATGATCGGTCCGGTATCCGCCTAAACCGGCGTGAGCCAGGATTTGTATTTCGGATTCCTGCCGTTGACGGCGTCGAAGAACAGCGACTGCAGCTTCTTGGTGATCGGACCGCATTCGCCGTTGCCGATCGGCCGGTTGTCCAGCTCGCGTATCGGCGTCACCTCGGCCGCGGTGCCGGTAAAGAAGGCCTCGTCGGCGATGTACACGTCATCGCGCGTCATGCGCTTCGCCCGTACCTCGATTCCGATATCGTTGGCGAGCGTGATCACCGAATCGCGGGTGATGCCGACCAGTGCCGAAGTGAGCTCCGGCTCGTAGAGCTTGCCGTTCTTGACCACGAAAAGGTTTTCGCCGGAGCCTTCGGCGACGAAGCCGTCGACATCGAGCAGCAAGGCCTCGTCGTAGCCGTCCATGGTCGCCTCCTGATTGGCGAGAATGGAATTGGCGTAAGTGCCGGAAAATTTTGCCCGCGCCAGCGTGACGTTGATATGGTGCCTCGCAAACGACGAGGTCTTGACCCGAATGCCCTTTTCCAGCGCTTCGGCACCGAGGTAAGCGCCCCACGGCCACCCCGCGATCGCCACATGCACCTTGGCTCCCTTGGGCGAGACACCCATCTTCTCCGACCCGTAGAAAGCGATCGGTCGCAGGTAGCAGGAGTCGAGCTTGTTGGCGCGCACAACTTCGCGTTGTGCCGCCATCAATTGCTCCTTCTCGTACGGAATCTCCATTAGGTAAATGCGGCCCGAATTGAACAAACGCTGCGTATGCTCCGCCAGGCGGAAAATGGCCGTTCCTGCGGCGGTCTTGTACGCGCGCACGCCCTCGAATACCGCGAGACCGTAGTGCAGCGAATGCGTCAGCACATGCGTCGTCGCGTCGCGCCAGGGCACCAGCTTGCCGTCGTACCAGATAAAACCGTCGCGGTCGGCCATCGACATCGCAAGACCTCATTACATCGCGGGAAAGATGCATTTTATCCGATTTCCGCGGGCCCTTCGGCCCACGCACTGCCGAAAACGGCATCCCAAAGCGCCGCGACCGCTTCCCGCCGCGGCGTTTGGAGATCGGCCTCGACGCGTGCTTCGCGCGCGCCTTGAAGGCGGACCTGGTGCTGCAGCCGGCGATATTCGCGATACGCCGCAGCCGCCGCCAACGCGGTCGTCGATCGAACCAGGCCCAGCTGTGCGCACATGCCGAGGAGGGCGATGTTGCCCACATTCCTGGTCAGCTCGCGCTCGGCGTGGGCCTGCGCGAGAACCAGAAACTGGACTGTGAATTCGATATCCACCATGCCGCCACGGTCGTGCTTGAGATCAAAAAGTGAGCTGCGATTCGGATGCGCGGCGTACATGCGTTGGCGCATGGTCATGACGTCGGCCCGCAACTTGGTCAAGTCGCGCGGCAGGCGCAACAGGGTTTCGCGCTCGACCTCGAACGCGGCGCCGATCGCTGCGTCGCCGGCGACGAAGCGCGCACGCGTCAGCGCCTGGTGCTCCCAGGTCCATGCATGGCCGCGCTGGTAGTTGCGAAAAGCCGTCAAGCTCGACACCAGCAATCCGCTCGCGCCGTCCGGACGCAAGCGAAGATCCGTGTCGTACAAGCGCCCGGCCCCGGTCATGCTCGTCACCGCGATATTGAGCCGCTGCGCGAGCCGCGCATAGCGCTGGGGCGCGGCCTCGTCGCGGTCGTCGTACAGAAATACGAGATCGAGATCGGAGGCGTAGCCGAGCTCTTTTCCGCCGAGCTTGCCGTAACCGATGATGGCGAACTTGGGCGGCGGCGCGTCCTTGCCTTGCAGCTGTGCCCAGCATAGCTTGAGGGTTGCATCGAGCACGATGTCGGCGAGCGCCGAAAGATGATCGGCCAGCCGCTCGATCGACAGCTTCCCTTCCAGGTCCTGGGCGAGCAAGCGGAACGTCTGCGCCTGTTGAAAGTGGCGCAAGGCATCGATCTGGCGTTCCGGGTCCTCGCCGTGGGCGGAGAGCTGAACGCCAAGCTCGGCCCGCCAATCCTGCCAATCGGGCTCGGTGAGCAGCGAACGGCTGTCCAGAAGCTCATCGAGCAAGATCGGATGCCGTGTCAGGTATTCCGCGGCCCATGCGCTTGCGCTGAGCAGGTGGGCGAGGCGCGGTAGCACCGGCGGGTGCTCGACCAGAAGCGCGAGATAGGCGCTGCGGCCGCTGATCGCCTCGAGCAGCACGAGCAGTCGAATGAAAACCTCCTGCGGCTGCCCGGTCTTCGCCGCGACGCGCAACAGCTGTGGCAAAAGCGCATCGAAACGCTGCCGCGAGGCGGGAGGCAGCTGCAGATAGCGCGTGCTGCTGCGTACTCGCGTGAGCTGAGCAAATAGCGCGGAAGGATCCGCGAAGCCTGCGGCCTCGACCAAAGCGCGATGCAATATCCCGTCGACAGGGTCCCTGCACAAGGCCGCGAACGCGTCCTCCTCTTCGTCGTTGGCGTCGCCGAAAAGAGCGTCGAAATGACGGTCGACCGTGTCACGATGCCTGCCGAGCGCGGCGGAAAAGGCCGTCGCGTCGGCGAACCCGCAGGCGCGCGCCAACGCAGATCTCGATTCGCCATCTGCCGGCAATTCGTGCGTCTGGGCATCGTCGCGATACTGCAGCCGGTGCTCGAGGTCGCGAAGGAAGGCATAGGCATCGCCAAGCTCGGCCACCGCGCCCGACGGCAGCAGTCCGCGCGCCGCCAGCGCAGCCAACGCCGGCAGCGTCCCGCGCGGGCGCAGCGCCGGCTCGCGCCCGCCTCGTACCAGTTGCAAGGCCTGGACGATGAATTCGATCTCGCGAATGCCGCCGGGTCCGAGCTTGATGTTGGACGCGTAGTCCTTGCGCCGGCCCTGGCCGCGGATCTGGCGGTGAACATCGCGCAGGCCGCCGTAGGCGTCGTAGTCGAGATATTTTCGAAACACGAATGGCTGGATCAGCCGCAGGAGCGCGTCGCCCTGGTCCCCGGTCAGCGGTCGCGCCTTCAGCCAGGCATAGCGCTCCCAGGTCCGCCCCTGGGTGATCAGATACGTTTCCAGCGCCACGAACGAAGAGCAAAGAGGGCCCGGGTCGCCGTAGGGCCGCAGCCGCATGTCGACCCTGAATACGAATCCGTCCGCTGTCGCTTCGTCAAGCGAGGCGATGACCCTGCGCCCCAGACGTTCGAAGAATTCCTGATTGGCGAGCGGTTTGCCTCCGTCGCTCGTGCCTGCCTCTGGGTAGACGAATACCAAGTCGATGTCCGATGACGCATTGAGCTCCCCGCCTCCGAGCTTGCCCATGCCCAAGACGATGAGCTTCTGAGCCGCGCCGCTTTCCGCGCCGATCGGATTGCCATGCGTTTCGGCCAGCCACCGGTGATGCGACGTGACCGTCACCGACGTCGCGACATCGGCCAATCGGGTCATTACGGAACAGACTTCGAGCAGGTTCGCGCGACCGGTCAGGTCGCGCAGCAGCGTGCCGAGGAACACGCGCTGCCGCAGCTTGCGCAACAAGAGGGCTAACGCGGCCGAGTCGGGTGCTCGTTGCAGCGCCGCTTCGTCGTCCGTGCCGACGACGAAGGGCGAGTCCAGCGCGGCGGTGACGGCGGCGAATAGCTCGGGCTGTGCGGCGCGGAGGCGACTCGCGTATCGGCTGAACTCGAGCGCCTCGGCGAGGTCCATCGAAGATCCCAATGCGGCGACCGTCCCTTTGAATACGAGGGTATAGCCGGTTATTATGCCCTCCGTGCGCGCACCTTCGAAATTCCTCGCCGCATATCCCTCCTGGTTGCAAACGACGGCACGCGCGATCCGCGTTCTGCTGCTCGTTGCCATCGTTGCCTTTTGTCTGGTGCTGCTCGCGGTTCGGTTCGTGATCTTTCCGAGGCTCGAAAGCAATCGCGACGGCCTGACCCAGTTGCTGGAGCGGCAGATCGGACAGCCGGTAGAAATCGACGCGCTCGCGACCGGCTGGGACGGATGGAACCCGCGGGTCGAGCTCAAGGGCGTGCGCATTCTCGAGCGCGGCGGCGGTGCGCCGACGATGACTCTGCCCGCGATACGGCTGACCGTC
>JALZAO010000168.1 GCA_030948305.1 Pseudomonadota bacterium | reverse complement strand
GGGTTGAGGAGGCTGCGGCGCGAGCTACCCGGCGAGGGGCCCCACGCGAAGCGGGGGATCGACGGGGAATTGCGAGTCGACGCTCGCGGCCGACAACTCGACGCTGATACTGGTGAACGGTAAAGGAGGTCGCGGCGCGAGCCTCCCGGCGTCGCCGGTCGCCGCGCTGATGGGCTGGAACTCGGCTTACGATATTTTTTTCAGCAGCGCGAGGACTCGCTCGAAGCGCTTGCCATACGGCGGGCGCAACAGCCAGGTGAACGACAGCCGCGACTGAATGAACACCGCCTTTTGGTGAGTAAAGGTGAGAAATCCGCGCTCGCCGTGATAGGCCCCGATTCCGGAGGCGCCGATCCCGCCAAACGGGAGATTTTCGTTGCTGAAATGCAATAGCGTGTCGTCGATGGTGACGCCGCCGGCGGTGGTCAGGTCGAGAACCTTCTTTCGCGCCGCCGTGTCACCGCCGAACATGTACAGCGAGAGCGGCCGCGGCCGCGCATTGATCTTGTCGATCGCCTGATCGAGCGAGTCGTAGGCTTCGATCGGCAGGACCGGTCCGAAGATCTCCTCCTTCATGACCGCCATGCTGTCGTTCACGCCGACCAGCATCGTCGGCGCGAGCTTGCGGATCGGCGAAGAGGCCGTCGTGACATTGGGTTCCAGCGCGACGACGCGCGCGCCTTTTTGCACCGCGTCGTCGATCAATGCGACCAGCCTCCGGTAATGAGCGTCGTTGACGATGCCGCTATAATCGGGGTTGTCGCCAAACGATGGATACAACGACGCAACGCTGTCGCGAATGGCCGCGGCCAACGCGTCGACACGGCTCGCGGGAACGAGCGCGTAATCCGGCGCAATGCAGGTCTGCCCGGCGTTAAGCAACTTGCCGATCGCCAGCCGCGGCGCCGCCAGTCGTAAGTCGGCGTCGGCGTGGATCAGCGCCGGAGACTTGCCTCCGAGCTCCAGCGTCAGCGGAGTCAGGTTGGCTGCCGCGGCCAGCGCAATTTTGAGACCGACCGCGGTCGAGCCGGTGAAGAATAGATGATCGAAGGGCAAGCGCGAAAATGCGTCGCCGACGTCCGGCCCTCCGGTGACGACCGCGAACTCGTCCGCTGAGAAGTGTTGCGCGACGATGCGTTCGAGAAGCGCTGAGGTCCGGGCCGTCAGCTCGCTGGGCTTCAGCATCACCCTGTTCCCCGCGGCCAGCGCCGCGAGCGCCGGAAGCAGCGCGAGCTGGACCGGATAGTTCCATGGACTGATGACGCCGACGACGCCGAGCGGCTGACGAAGTATCCGGCTCCTTCCCGGCCACAGATAAAGCGGGGTCGGCACGCGTTGTGGTGCCATCCACGGACCCAGGTTCCTGCGCGCGTGACGGATACCCGCGGCAATCATGAACAGCTCTGCCAGCCGCGTCTCCTGCGCCGGCCGCGTGCCAAAATCGGCGGCAATCGCGGCGACGATATCTTGCTCATGAACCTCGATCAGAGCGACAAGACGTTGGAGGCGGTCGCGCCTCTGCGCGAGCGATGGGTACCGCTCTCCAGTGAACGCGTCGCGCTGCATTTCGAACAGGCGGCGTATGTCGCGTGCCGGATTCGATTCCGGGCGGACATCGATCATCGATTCGAGCCCTGTGTCTACTGCGACCGCGCCGCGGCGATTGCCTCGAGCAGCGTCTCCGGGTCGTGCGCTCCCGACAGCGCCGTGCCGCCGTTGAAAATGAAAAACGGAACTCCGTTAATGCCGACGTTGCGCGCCTCGCGATCCTCCGCCGAAACCGCCGCCAGATTCTCGGTCGACGCGAGCATCGCTTGTGCGGCCGCGCGCTCCAGGCCCGCCTCCGAGGCGATCTTTGCGAGCTCCTCGGGCTCGCCGATCGCGCGGCCTTGCACGAAATACGCCTGGAAAAGGCGCTCGACCAGATCGCTCGTCGATCCTGCATCCTCGCGCTCCTGCGCCCAGGCAATCAATCGGTGCGCGGCCAAGGTATTGGGTTGAATCTCGATGCGATCGAAGTCGAACGCGATGCCGACCTCGGTGCCGACTGCCTTGACGCGTGCGTAGATTTCGGCGGCGCGCGTCTGTCCGCCGAATTTGGCGTGAAGATAGGCGGCTCTGGCAATACCCTGCGGCGGCAGGTCGGGATTGAGCTGGAACGGGTGCCAGCGCACCGAAGGTTCCGCCGCGGGATCACGGCGGCGAAGCTCGGCCAGCGCTGTCTCGAGCTTGCGTTTGCCGATATAGCACCACGGACAAACCACATCCGAGACCAGGTCGATTACCACGTCGTTGCGCAAGCGGACCGCAGCGCCCTCGATGACAGGCATTTCACACCTCGCATGACGGCACGCCAAAGTCGGCGGCGCTTCACGACCATTGTATTACGAAGGGGTACCATGCTCGACAGCGCGACCGCGACGGTAATCCAATCTTGAGTCCAACACGCTGGGACATTTTTTGCTCTGTCGTCGACAACTACGGCGACGTCGGCGTCGCATGGCGTCTCGCCCGCCAGCTCGCGTCGGAGCACGGTCTCGCGGTGAGACTCATGGTCGACGATCTGCGCGCGCTCTCACGGATCACTTCCGGCATCGCGCCCGGCATCGATCCGGCGCAAGACGAAAAGGTGATTCAGGGCGTTCAATTACGGCGCTGGACGGGCGGGCGCGATGCGGCTGTGCCCGATGACGTCGCGGACGTCGTCGCGGATGTCGTAGTTGAGGCATTCGGTTGCGGGCTCCCCAAGCGCTATGAAGACGCGATGGTGCGGCGCGCCCGACCGCCGGCATGGATCGTTCTCGAATACCTGTCCGCGGAATCCTGGGTCGAGACCCACCATGGACTGCCGTCGCCTCACCCGAGCTTGTCTCTCGCGCGTCATTTCTTTTTCCCGGGATTCACGCCGGCGACCGGCGGCCTGCTGCGCGAACGCGACCTGTTCGCGCAGCGCGATGCCTTTCAATCCGACTCGGCCGCACAGTCGGAATTCTGGCGCGCGCTCGGCGTGGCCCAGCCCGCCCCGGGAGCGATCGTCGTCTCGCTTTTTTGTTACCCCGACGCGCCGCTGCCGGCGCTGCTCGACGCCTGGGCGGATGGAGACGACGCGGTGGTGTGCGTCGTGCCCGAAGGCGTCGCCGCCGGAGCGCTCGACCGCTGGACCGAGGGTCAGGTGCCGCACCCGGGACAGTCGCTCACCCGTGGCCGGCTGGTCGTGGCCGGCATTCCTTTTCTGACGCAGGACGACTACGATCGTCTGCTCTGGGCGTCCGACATCAATTTCGTGCGCGGCGAAGACTCCTTCGTCCGTGCGCAATGGGCCGCGCGGCCATTTGTCTGGAACGCGTATGCGCAGTCCGGGAACGCCCACGCGTTGAAGCTGGACGCGTTCCTGGCGCGCTATGGCGACGGTCTCGCGCCGGGACCCGCGGCGGTGCTCGGTTCGTTTTCCAAAGCATGGAACGATGCCGGCGATGTCGGCGATGTCGGCGAAGGCGAGCCGACCGTCGGCGCGCTCTGGCCCGCGCTCGTGGGTGCGCGGTCCGCATTGGACGAATACTCTCGTACCTGGGCGCAAGTGCTCGCAGTCCAGGCCGATCTTGCGAGCGCGCTGGTCAGGTTTGTCTCGGATCGGGTATAATTTATGGTTTCCTGAAATCGAACAGGTGCCTAACGGTGTACCCATGAAAACCGCACAGGAAGTCCGAGCCGGCAACGTCATCATGATCGGCAGCGATCCGATGGTCGTGCAAAAGGCCGAGTTCAACAAATCCGGCCGCAATGCGTCGGTCGTGAAAATGAAGCTAAAGAATCTACTGTCCAACTCCGGGACGGAGACCGTTTATCGCGCCGACGAGAAATTCGACGTCGTTCAGCTCGAGCGCAAGGAAGTGACCTACTCCTATTTCCAGGACCCGCTGTATGTGTTCATGGACAGCGAATACAACCAGATCGAGGTCGAGAAAGAAAACATCGGCGACGCGGTGAACTATCTCGAGGATGGGCTGCATTGCGAATTGACGCTGTACGACGGCAAACCGATCTCGGTCGAGCTTCCGAACAGCGTGGTTCGCGAGATCACCTATACCGAGCCTGCCATCCGGGGCGATACCTCCGGCAAGGTGCTCAAGCCGGCAAAGCTCGGCAGCCTGGCGGTGCAGGTTCCATTGTTTGTCGCCACCGGCGACAAGATCGAAATCGATACCCGCACGGGTGAATATCGCCGCCGGGTCTGAAGCGCAACGACACGTTTTTACGACGGGCGCCGCGTGCGCCCGTTTTTTACGCCGCTTTTTCCGTTCCGGTTGCGACCCGGCGTCGGTTACCGCGCGTGGGATCCGACCGCGTATATTCGACGAATGACCGAGCCCTTTGGCACCGCCCGCGAGCTGGCGCGAGCGATCGTCTCGCGCCGCTTGTCGCCGGTCGAAGCCGTCGAATCCAGTCTGGCGAGGCTGGAAGCGACCGAGCCGCGACTGCACTCGTTCGTTACCGTACTTGCCGACCGCGCGTTACGCGACGCGAAGCGCATCGAAACGCAACTGCGCCAGCGCAAGCCTCATGGTCCGCTGGCCGGCGTGCCGATTTCGGTCAAGGACCTGATCGCAGTCGGCGGCGCGCCGCTGACTTTTGGATCGCGCAGCATGGCGGACAACATCGCGCCGCACGATGCGGTTGCCGTCGAGCGCTTGCGCGCCGCTGGCGCAATCATCATCGGCAAGACGACGACCAGCGAGTTCGGCTGCAAGGCGGCGGGGGATTCA
>JALZAO010000167.1 GCA_030948305.1 Pseudomonadota bacterium | reverse complement strand
GCGCCGCTGCAGGAGCCCATCGCCAACGGCAATATCACGGCGATGAGCAATGTCGAGCGCTATATGGGCCTGCTGGATCAAAAGCGCGAGGTTGCCGTCGCATCGATCGCCGCCGATGCCTATCTCAAGGACGTCAAGATCGATGACGCCGCGGTCAAGGCGTTCTACGACACCAATCAAGGCGTATTCCAGGTGCCCGACGAGGTGAAGATCGAATACCTTGCGCTCACGCCGGACTCGCTGGCGGGCCAAATCAAGGTCGACGCGGAGGAACTGCAGAAGCAATACGCCGCCAACGTGAAGCAATACACCAAGGCGGAAGAACGCCAGGCGAGCCATATTCTGATCGCGGTAAAACCCGACGCAAGCGACGCCGACAAGGCCGCCGCCAAGGCAAAGGCTGACGCGCTCGCGGCGAGTGCGCGCAAGACGCCGGGCAAGTTCGCCGAGCTGGCCAAGCAGAACTCGCAGGACCCCGGCTCGGCCGGGCAAGGCGGTGACCTCGGCACCTTCGCGCGCGACGGTTCGATGGTCAAACCGTTCGAAGATGCGGTGTTTTCAGGCAAGCAGGGCGACATTGTCGGACCGGTGCAGACCGATTTTGGATGGCACATTATTCGCATCGCCGGCGTCAAGCCGGGCAAGACGCTGAGCTTCGACGAGGCGAAGGGCCAAATCGAGCAGGATCTCAAGCGGCAGAAGGCAACCCGTAAATTCGTCGAAGCCGCCGACCAGTTTCAGAACCTGGTTTACGAGCAGGCGGACTCCCTTCAGGCCGCGGCCAAGGGGCTCAATCTGGAAGTGAAATCGACTCCGATGCTCACCCGCACTCAGATTCAGGCTCTGGCGCAGAACAACGCCAAGTTCGTTCAGGCAGTATTCAGTCCGGAGTCGCTGCAGGCCAAGCGCAACACCGAGGCGATGGAAGTCGCACCCAATACGCTGATGGCGGCCAGAGTCGTCGAATACAAGCCCGCCACGACGCGGCCCTTCGACGACGTCAAAGCCGAGATCCGCCGTCAGCTCGAGCGCAACGCAGCGAGCGAGCTGGCACAAAAAACGGGGAAGGAAAAGTTGGCGCTACTGGAGCAGGGCAAGGACGCCGGCCTGTCGTTTGGTACGCCGGTGACGCTGACCCGAAATCAGGTACAGCCTGGATTTCCGCCCGATGCGCTGATCAAGATTTTTCACGCCAATGCGAACAAGCTGCCGGCATACGTGGGCGCTCCCGCCGAGCGCGGTACGTTTTCGATTTACAAGGTGACTCAGGTTATCGCGCCGCCGGCGCCGGATCCGGAGCGACTCAAGGCATTCAGCAATCGTGTCGGGGACCAGGTCGGGCACGAGCTGTTCAATGCCTACCTGGCCGTCCTGAAGAGCAAGGCCGACGTCAAGATCAATCAGGTCAATCTGGACAAGAAATAGTCGGCCCGTCCCTGCGGGGCCGTCGGTAGGGCCAGCGCAGGCGGCATTGGCCGCGTTTGCCGGCGGAACGATCCGGCTTTAGGTGGTGGGCAGCGCCGGGCAATTCAGGTCGCGCATTAGTTTCTGATTGTCGAGGATGACCCGTTCGCGATCCGACGCCTCGTAGAATACCTTCTCGCCTTTTTCGTTATATCTGAACACCGCGGCCTCGTTGCGCAGGGTTTTGATCCTGCCGCGCGCCTGCGCGCATTGATCGAGCTTCCTTTTGCCGTCCGACTCGTCCTTTGCCGTCTTGGCTGCCTCGTCGGCGCGCAGTTGCTGGCGCTTCTTGATCTCCGCGTCCTTGCTCGCCATGTCGCGCACCGCGTTGGGATCGGCCGGGCCGATGCTGGTATTGAGCCTCTCGGGTTTCGCGCCCGGCGGCGGCTGGTCGCCGTAGGCCACGCGGCCATTCTCGTCGGTCCACTTGTAAAGGATCGCGTGAGAGGCCATCGTCGCCAAGGCGAAGAAAGCGCCAAGTCCGGCGGCAAAGATTAGCGAGCTGCGCAGCTTCATCCGGGGTCCCGATCACACACAAGAGTTATGACAAGGTAATACTAACTGAAGGCCAACGTCAACTCGCTGCCGCCCGGCTGGCTCACAGCGCCGTTTACCAGTGCACACGACCCGCGTATAATCGGTTTTTGCGCATAGGAGAAATGCACGATGCGTGTCGTTCAAAAAGCCCTCACTTTTGACGACGTCCTGCTGCTCCCTGCCCATTCCACCGTCGTTCCCCGCGACGTAAGCCTCCAAACCCGCCTTACCTCGAGCATTACGCTGAACATTCCGCTGCTTTCTGCGGCAATGGACACGGTAACTGAAGCACGCCTCGCCATCGCCATCGCCCAGGAAGGCGGGATGGGTATCGTGCACAAGAACATGCCCCCGAAAGCCCAGGCGGCTGAGGTGGCCAAGGTCAAGCGTTTCGAGAGCGGCGTGGTCAAGGACCCGATCACGGTCCCGCCCACCATGTCCGTTCACGACGTGCTGGCGCTGACCCGACAGCACAGGATCTCCGGGCTCCCGGTTCTGGACGGGCGCAAGGTGGTTGGCATCGTGACCAATCGCGACCTGCGTTTCGAGACCAATCTCGATCAACCGGTGGCCAATATCATGACCAAAGGCGACAAGCTGGTTACTGTGGCCGAGGGCACCGAGCTCGAACACGCCAAGGGCCTCATGCATCGCCACCGCCTCGAGCGTGTACTCGTTGTGAACGACAAGTTCGAGCTCAAGGGCCTGATCACGGTCAAGGACATCCTGAAAGCGACCGAGCACCCGAATGCTTGCAAGGACCAGCTCGGTCAGTTGCGCGTCGGCGCGGCGCTCGGGACCGGTGCCGATACGGACGAACGCGCCGAAGCGCTGGTTGCCGCCGGCGTCGACGTTCTGGTCGTCGATACCTCGCACGGCCACTCCCAGGGCGTGCTCGAGCGCGTTCGCTGGGTCAAGCGCACCTTTCCGAAGGTGCAGGTTATCGGCGGCAATGTCGCGACTGCGAGCGGCGCGCGGGCGCTGGCCGATTGCGGCGCCGACGGGATCAAGGTCGGCATCGGTCCCGGCTCGATCTGCACCACGCGCATCGTCGCCGGCGTCGGTGTGCCGCAGATCTCGGCGATACTCAGCACGCTCGAGGGCGTCGGCGATCTCGACATTCCGTTGATCGCCGACGGCGGTATTCGGTATTCCGGAGACATCGCAAAGGCCATTGCCGCGGGTGCGTCCAGCATCATGCTCGGAAGCCTCTTCGCGGGCACGGAGGAATCTCCCGGAGAGATCGAGCTCTATCAGGGACGCTCGTACAAGAGCTACCGCGGCATGGGCTCGCTCGGCGCGATGCAGCTCGGCTCGAGCGACCGTTACTTTCAGGACTCCGAAGGCGAAGGCGCCGCGGAAAAGCTCGTCCCGGAGGGCATAGAGGGACGGGTGCCGTACAAGGGGACGATGGTCGCGGTCGTGCACCAGCTTCTCGGCGGCGTGCGCGCGGCGATGGGCTATTGCGGCTGCGCCAACATCGACGAATTGCGCACCCGCGCCGAGTTCGTCGAGATCACGAGCGCCGGCATTCGCGAATCGCACGTGCACGACGTGCAGATCACCAAGGAAGCACCGAATTATCGCGTCGACTGACAGCGTGATTCCAGCAGCCCGGCGCGCCGGATCGAATGTAGCTGCGCGCGACGACCCGGCAACCCTACCCGTGCCCCTGGTGATGAACGTTTCCGATGTCTAGTGCAAGCACCGTGCGGGGCCGTCGCGCGGCGATGCCGTTCATCCTGGTGGTGGTCTTCATCGACGTGCTCGGCATCGGCATCGCCCTTCCGGTGCTGCCGATGCTGGTCGGCGAGTACACCGCCAGCCGTGAGTTGCAAGCTTACTGGTACGGCGCGCTCGTCGTCGTCTACGGCGTGATGCAATTTTTCTGCGCGCCCTTGCTCGGTGCGCTGTCGGATCGCTTCGGGCGCCGGCCGCTGCTGCTGTGGTCGCTGCTGGGCCTCGGCCTGCATTTCCTTTTGCTCGCGCTCGCGCCGTCGCTGGCGCTGATGTTCGTCGCCCGCGTCATCGGCGGCGCCGCCGGCGCAAGCTTTTCGGTCGCCAATGCGTACGCCTCGGATGTCTCGACCACCGAAGAGCGGGCGAAGAGTTTCGGCCTGATCGGTGCGGCCTTTGGCCTCGGCTTCATCTTCGGTCCCGTGATCGGCGGCCTGCTCGGCAGCGTCAATTTACATTTGCCGTTTTACGCCGCGGCCGGTCTGTCGCTGGTCAACGCCGCGTATGGATTTTTCATCCTGCCTGAGTCGCTGCCGGCCGACCGCCGCTCGCCGTTCTCGCTCGCCAGGGCCAATCCTTTCTCCGCGCTGCTGACGCTTGCCCGGCACCGCGAGATCGGCAATCTCGTCGTCGTATTCGCGCTGGTCGTGCTGGCGCAGTTGATGTTGCAGACCACATGGGTGCTCTTTACCCACTTCCGTTTCGGCTGGGGCACACGCGAAAACGGTTTTGCGCTGTTTTGTGTCGGCCTGGTGGCGGCTGTCGTGCAAGGAGGCATGCTGGGGACGCTGTTGCGGCGCTTCGGCAACGTACGGCTTGCGCTCACCGGGCTGGCGACCGGAATCATCGCCTATGTTCTCTACGGCCTGGCGCAGCAGGCATGGATGATGTACGCGATCATCATCGCCAACTTCCTGTCCTTTGCGGCAGGCCCCGCGCTGCAGGCCGTAGTCTCCAACGCCGTCGATCCGCGCGAGCAAGGCGTCACCATGGGCGCGCTCAACTCGATCAACAGCATCATGTTCGTCGTCGCGCCTTTGATCGGCACGCCCTTGCTG
>JALZAO010000166.1 GCA_030948305.1 Pseudomonadota bacterium | reverse complement strand
TCCTTGCCGACCGCGATTCGCGCGCGGTCGCAGTCGCGCATGCGGGCTGGCGCGGGCTCGCGGCAGGCGTGGTCGAAGCCGCGGTCGCGGCGATGCGTATCGAACCCTCATCGATGTTGGCATGGCTGGGACCCGCGATCGGACCGCAGGCATTTGAAGTCGGAAGCGACGTCTACACCGCGTTCTGCGATCGGGATCCGGGTGCGGCGGAGTGCTTCATTCGTTTGGCCAACACAAGCACCATGAAATGGCATGCCGATCTTTACGCGCTGGCGAGGCGAAACCTTTCGCATGCCGGCGTGGGGGCGATTTACGGCGGGGGACGCTGCACTCTGACCGAAAGTGGCGTATTCCATTCCTATCGGCGCGACGGGCCCGCTGACAACGGCCGCATGGCAACGATGATCTGGCTCGAACCGCAATGAGGCGTTACCGCGGAGGCCGGTTGCGCCGATGGAGTGCGCTGCGCTCTCTTGAGGCTCTCGTATAATGCGCACCCGTCCGACATGAGTTTCACCCTCGCCCCGCTCACCGCAATCGTCATTGCCTGTCTCGCCGGCGGCGCGCTGTCGGTCCTTGCCGCCGCCGGTACCCTCGCGCTGCATTCGCGCTGGATCTCGCGACTGGTCAGCTTTGCCGTCGGCGCGTTGCTCGGCGCGGTGTTTCTCGAGCTGTTGCCGCATGCGCTCGAGCACGGGGCCACCCAGCGCGTCATGCTGACCGTCCTGATCGGGCTGCTGCTGTTCTTCCTGTTGGAAAAACTGGTGCTGTGGCGGCACAGCCATCTCGAAGCCGAGAGCCTGGCCGAGGGCGCACTTGCGGACGCAGCGGAGCACGCACGACCGCATAGCCACGGTTTCGACGGCGGCCGATCAGGCCTGATGATCCTGATCGGCAACAGCGTGCACAACTTCTGTGATGGCATCGTCATCGCCGCGACGTTCATCGCCGATTTCACTTTGGGGACGACCACCGCGCTGGCGATCGTGGCGCATGCCATTCCGCAGCAGGTGGGAGATTTCGCGGTCTTGCTGCATTCGGGCTACACTCGGCGGCGGGCTTTTGTGTACAACCTCGCCACCGGCGCTGCGACGCTGGCGGGCGGCCTGGCCGGATATGCCGCGCTGGCGTCGATGCAGGAGGTGCTGCCCACCGTGCTCGCGCTCGCCGCGGCGAGCCTGCTGTATGTCGCGGTCGCCGATCTGATACCGAGCCTGCATCGTCACCCATCGCCCGGCGATACCGCGCGGCAGCTCGCGCTGATCGGCGTTGGAATCGCGATCATTGCCGTCGCGCACGTTGCCCTCGAGCACTAAGGCTCTTCGACCGCGTTTGGCGTTTGTGCTGGTGCGACCGGGACGCTACACTCGTTGGCAGCGGCGCGAGCTACCCGGCGAGGGCCCCGCGTAGCGGGGATCGACGGGGAATTGCGAGTCGACGCTTGCGGCCGCCACGCGGCGCATCTTATTCACAGCCGGCTACGGAGGCCGCGGATTCGCCGCTTGGCGCGCGCCTATTCTGCGGATGCAAAACGATGAAAAGGGAAAAAATCGCCGATATCCCCGCGGAATCCGGCGTGCAGGCGGCGCAATGGCCCGAGCTTTCGGAGCAATGGCAGGCAGCCGGACGGGAATGGGCCGATTGGTGGTCGCGCGCCTTGACCGGCGGCTCGGCCGATGCCGCGCCGCGAGGCAGCGCCGTCGATCCTGGTCTTGCTCTCCCCGCCCTGCCGGCGGCGCCGATTTCATCCGAAGCGCTCACCGACATCACCCGGCGGTACCAACAGAGACTCGAGGCACTCTGGTCGCGCATCGTCGTCGGAGACGGTCAGCCCTCCGTGCCTGAAGCGGAAGGCGATCGCCGCTTCGCCGCGAAGGCATGGCGCGAGCAGCCGTATTTCGCGTTGCTCAAGGATGCCTATTTGCTCTACTCCGACTACGTGCGCGAGCTCACCGACGTCGCGCAGGCCGATCCGGACACCAAGAAAAGGCTGGCGTTCGTCGCCAACCAGTACATCAATGCCATCGCGCCTTCGAATTTTCTGGCGACCAATCCCGACGCCTTGCAGCTCGCGCTCTCGTCGCAAGGCGCCTCGATTGCCCAAGGCGCTTCGAACCTGATCGCTGACGCGCAGCGCGGCCGGATCGCGATGACCGACGAGGGAGCGTTCGAGGTCGGACGCAATGTGGCGACGACGCCGGGCAGCGTCGTCTTTCGCAACGAGCTGATCGAGCTCATCCAGTACGCGCCGGCGACGCCTACCGTGTTCAAGCGTCCGCTGCTCGTCGTGCCGCCCTGCATCAACAAGTACTACATCCTCGACTTGCGGCCCGAGAACTCCTTCGTTCGACATGCGGTTGGGGAGGGACACACCGTATTCATGATTTCCTGGCGCAACATTCCAGCCGAGCTCGGCAACCTTACCTGGGACGACTACTTGGAGCGTGGCGTGTTTGCGGCGATCGACGTTGCACGCGAAATCGCATCGAGCAAGACCATCAATGCGGTGGGATTTTGCGTTGGCGGCACCTTGCTTGCGTGCGCCCTCGCCGTGCAGGCGGCGCGCCGCACGCCTCAAGTTGCCAGCGCGACATTGCTGACGACGATGATCGATTTCTCGGACCCCGGCGATATCGGCGTCTATATCTCGCGCGATTCGCTTGCCGCGCGCGAGCCCGCACTCGTTGCCGGAGCCCGGATTCGAGGGAGCGAATTGGCCAATGCGTTCGCGAGCCTGAGGCCGAACGAGCTGGTGTGGAATTACGTGATCGGCAACTATCTCAAGGGCCAGACGCCTCCCGCCCTCGATCTCCTCTATTGGAACGGCGATTCCGCCAACCTTCCCGGTCCCATGTATTTCTCCTACGTTCGCGACATGTATCTCGATAACCGGCTGCGCGAGCCGGGGGCGTTGACGATGTGCGGCCAGGCGATAGATCTCTCGCGCATCTCGATGCCCACGTATGTCTTGGCGACACACGACGATCACATCGTTCCGTGGCGGTCGGCCTACAAGACGATCGGACTCCTGGGCGGCGATCTTACTTTCGTGCTTGGCGCATCGGGACATATCGCTGGCGTCGTCAATCCGCCGGCGAAGCATCGCCGCAACTTCTGGACCAACGAGCTGCTCACCGACGATGCAGACGATTGGCTAGACCGCGCGGCGGAGCATCCGGGAAGCTGGTGGCCGCATTGGTCGGCGTGGCTATCGGAACACGGCGGTTCGCGACGGTCGGCGCCTGCGAAGGCGGGAAGCGATGCGCATCCAGCGCTGGCTCCGGCGCCGGGGAGCTACGTTTCCGAGCAGGTCGCTTAAGCCACGAATTTTCGCTGCGCGGAAATCGGCCGATGGCGCGTGTTCGAGATGCTTCGAAGGAGCGTCTGCGTTAAAATAACCCAACCATTGTCCGGCCGGCCGCTCTGCACGCCAGCCGTCGCAACAATCCTCTTCCGGAGAAACCCATGACCGACATCGTCATCGTCGCCGCAACGCGGACCGCCATCGGCAAATTCGGCGGCGCCCTCGCGAAAATCGCGGCGCCTGAATTGGGCGCGACCGTGATTCGCGAGCTGCTCTCGCGCGCCAAGCTGCAACCCGATCAGATTTCAGAGGTGATCCTCGGCCAGGTGCTCGCCGCCGGCAGCGGACAAAACCCGGCGCGCCAGGCGCTGATCAAGGCCGGGCTGCCGGCGGCGATTCCGGCGATGACCATCAACAAAGTCTGCGGGTCCGGGCTCAAAGCGGTCATGCTCGCGGCGCAGGCGGTACGCTGCGACGATGCCGACATCGTGATCGCAGGCGGGCAGGAGAACATGAGTGCGTCGCCACACGTGCTGCCCGGGTCGCGCGATGGATTCCGGATGGGCGACGCCAAGCTGATCGATACCATGATCGTCGACGGATTGTGGGACGTCTTCAACCAATATCACATGGGGACGACCGCGGAAAATGTCGCCAAACAGTACGGTATTTCGCGCGCCCAGCAGGATGAATTTTCGGTCGCAAGCCAGAACAAGGCCGAAGCTGCGCAAAAAGCGGGAAAGTTCAAGGACGAGATCGTCCCGGTGATGGTTCCTCAGCGCAAGGGCGATCCGGTTGCCTTCGCGGCCGATGAATTCATCAAGGCCGGGACGACGCTCGAGTCGATCAGCGGCTTGCGGCCTGCGTTTGCCAAGGAGGGATCGGTGACCGCCGCCAACGCGTCGGGTATCAACGACGGCGCGGCCGGAGTGGTGGTCATGAGCGCCGAACGCGCGGCGAAGCTCGGTCTCAAGCCCCTGGCGAAGATCAAGGCGTTCGCGTCGTCCGGTGTCGATCCATCGATCATGGGCATGGGGCCCGTGCCGGCCTCGCGGCGTTGCCTCGAAAAGGCGGGCTGGAAACCGGCGGACCTCGATCTCATGGAAATCAACGAGGCGTTCGCCGCGCAGGCCTGCGCGGTCAACAAGGAAATGGGCTGGGACACGAGCAAGATCAACGTCAACGGCGGCGCCATTGCGCTTGGCCACCCGATCGGTGCATCAGGATGCCGCGTCCTGGTGACGCTGCTCTACGAGATGGCGCGGCGCGATGCCAAGAAAGGCCTCGCATCGCTTTGCATCGGCGGCGGCATGGGAGTCGCTATGGCCGTTGAAAGGTAGGCCCGATCAAAACGACCGCCCGTGTTGGAGGTAAATAGGAGAACTGCGGGTCCATCGAGTTGCACTGAGGAGGAAGACAAAAATGACACAAGACAAGCATCGCGTCGCGCTGGTGACCGGCGGTATGGGAGGCCTTGGCGAAGCCATTTGCATGAAGCTCGC